>DFCG01000070.1:0-7841 GCA_002367455.1 Acinetobacter sp. UBA3060
CTTCCACGACCTGCACTTGCCTTTTTATCTATACGAACAAAATTGACGTGTGCCGACGGCGTGACTTGCGACATCTCGGTCACGGTGACTGAGTTTAACGGCGTATAGATCTTTAGAAATTCTGGAATCTCTTTCAGTTTTTCTGCAATCTCATCACGTACCGCGAAGAAGGTGCTCATCGATAAAACTCCCAACAATATCCAAAACCATAACCTCATCTTCAGCATCAAGACCAAGTTGGGTCCGAGGCGGAATAATGGATTTCTTAACCTTTCGATACTGACCACCCACTGCGAATGTAATGTATTGGCCATTCTTGGGTAGGATTGTTGCGCCGTAATGTAGATGGGGTGCATACGCAACATCAGTGCCCACTTCCACACCACTTGAAAGTACATTGTGTGTGTAGGAATTCATTAGACGGCCAGTATCACGCAGCGTCTCGCCACCTTGCATGCGTGCACGCCATGAAATCTTCCACGGGTTTCCATCTACGCCAGTACCAGTTAGAAACCGATGCTGAATACTATTCACAAGCCCAGCACCAATCTCATCAAACAACTGGCTCTTGAGTGAATCAAAGTCACCTAATTGATTCAGCACCGCTTCAATAGGTGAACTATCTGCCTGAATGGTTATTGCAAAAGCCATAAACACCTCACTTCATGCTGGGCATTTGATCCAGGATAGAATCTCCAAATACGCCACCGGTATATGAAGTGCCGACTGGTGCCGTCGAAGGTCGCCCTTTGGGTTGGTCGTCGCTAATTTGGTTACTGGTATCTAAAATTGCCAGTGAGTTTTTGCCATCCCGTACACCCTTTAAGAAATCTATCGCCATCCTGTAACGGACTTCGGTAGCTTCAGGTGCTTCCTCGAAATAAAGTTTATAGCGAGCAATTTCACACACTATTCGCTTTAAATTGTTAGGCACATTTGGCAAGGGTAATGGGTAGCGTACTGCTAGATATCCGTCCACTTCCTCACAAGCATCTTGCAATGCTGTCTCTAATGGATCTGGAGCATCAGCAGGAAACATGAGTGCAAGGTTAAGTACGTTTTCACCAAATCGAGCGACTAAATCAGCTTTAGTCGCATACATAGATCACCTATTTGGTTTCATCAGCAGACTTTGGGTCTGCTTTAGGTTTTGCAGCAGGTTTCGCCTTTTCAAGTTCAGCCACTTTTGCCTTTAGCTCAGCAACTTCTTGATCAGCCTTGGCCTTGTCAGCAGCTGCTGTCTGATTCGCTTCGGTTAGGGTTTTATTTGCTGCTATTAGTTCAGCATTGGCCTTTTCAAGTTCAGCCAAACGAGCGACGGTATTGTCTGCCTTAGGCGCTTCCGGCTCGCTAAACTCTTCAATAGCCCCAGATGCTAAAAGGGCCTGAAGTTGTTTAGCTTCAAGCCCTTTGATTTCCTGACCCGGACGAAAATGTCCGATCGATTGTTTTGCAATGTACTTCGACATGTATTACTCCTTAAACGAATCCGCGACCGCCGACTAAACCATTTTTGTTATTCGGAACAGCAAGTGGAGAAGATTCAGCAAGCAATTGAATGCTTGAAGGGTTCTTTTCTTGCCATTGACCCAAATAGAATTCCAGAGCTTGGCCAAATGCTTCAACATTTTGCAATGCACAATGTGCAATCCATCCATTCGCATCCGAAACAAGACCAAAAAAGTCTTCAGGGATAAAACGCTCAGAAGCTCCACCCATGTTGTGGCCTACGTCATAAGTCCAGATTTCAATATTATCCACTGTGCCACGGAATTGAGGCTTATCAGCTTGATCGAAGGTCGGAGTTAGTGGAACGCTAATACCGGCATACGGGGCAATGAATTTTTCCTTGAACTCTGGGTCCTTGATTAAGGTGTTGTATACCTTAGAAGTGGTCAAAGCCATAATTGGTGATGTACCTGAGTGCTCAATAGACAAATCAATCATGGCCTGAATGTCTTTAACAGGCGTTGCTCCAACCTGTCCCCATTTGATTAATGGTGCATAGTTACACGCTGGATTACGCTCATAATCCACTTCATACATTGGGAAGTCAGCTGAAGCAAAAGTGGTTTTACCGTAGAGCAATACATCACGTGCAATCAGTAATTTTCGGTTTTCAATTGACTGGCGAAGATATAAAGCTTTTTGAGCCTGATCAATCAGTAGTAGATCTGCATCAGATAAGCGGTTTGAACCGGTGGCAATTACGCCGAACTGACGTAAACGTGCAATCAAAGCAGTATTCTGCACTTCACTCGGCATCACCGTCATCATCGGTTTCAAGTAAGCTGGCTTAACGAATTTTACGTTACCCGATTCACCTACTTTGATCTGCCGACCAGCTGCTGTCGGAGTAACAAACGGCGCAAGTGGAGTCGCTGTATTTAACTCACCAACTGGTACTTCTTTTTTAGTGTATGAAACACGTTGTGGAAAGAAGCGATCCATCAACCAGGTATCAACTTTTTGAGTGGTATCTGTTAACAATACAAGTTGTGGCACATCCAGCAATTCAACCGGTGCATTTTGAAATGTAAAAGTTTGACTCATGTCTTAGTTCCCCACAACTTTACGAAGTTCGATTTTGTTTTTTAATGCTTGTGCGCGTACAGCATCATATTGAGCGGTGGTCAGCGGCGTTCCATTCACTGTTACTACTGCAACATCAAATGCACCCTGTACATAGAGCGGCATTTCAAGATTATTTGCAGCATGGTAAGTAGCTTGCTCTGCTGTGAAATCTGATACAGCAATAGCATTCCAGTCACCCACTACACCCGTGGTAACTGCAGGATGATCAGCCACATTATTGGCACCAACAATTAGCAGATCCCCGCGCTTGTACGCCGTTGCTGTTTTTACTTTGGCATTCTCGGTACGAACACCATCGCCAACCACCAGCTGTTTATTCTCAATAGCGCCTGTTAATACTTGGCTCATGATTTAGCTCCTTGTTGCTGCGCTGCCATAAATTGATTGAATGCCTGATCCAGAGCCGAGCCTTGTGGAGCTTGACCACCCTGCCCCGGGTTTACTTGATGAGTAAACAAGTGAGCAAATGCTGGATTCATACTTGGTGTTTGTTGTGGCTGTGGTGCAGCTGGCTGCTGTTGACTACCTGCCGAGAACTGACGAAGTTGCTTTGCAGTAAAGGCAAAAACTGAATCATCCATATTGGTATAAGCCGTTTTATCTTCAGCACTGAACTGTGTTTTCAGCTCAGTTTCTAAAGCTGTAATTTCATCAGCACGTTTCTGTGCTTTGAATTGTTTCAGTTCAGCCAGTGCTTCATCACGTTCACGCTCTGCCTGCTCTTTGGCCTGTTGTGCTTTTTCTAATTCGGTCACGTCTGTGTCCTCTTTGGTTGGGTTTGGATTAGCTTTGCCCGAGAAGGCTTTGATTGATGTATTGCGATCAGCACCAGTCGAGCAGATCGTAAATTCACGAATGCGGTTTTGACGGAAAATTGTGATTGGGCCTTCAAACGACTGACCATTCACAATGACTGTCTTGCCTTGAGAAACTTCCTCAACAGATCCCGGATCAATCATCATGGACATCTGGAAAGGGAAACCATCATCGGAGTCCTGAACAATTTCCTGTGCTTTTGCATTCGTGAGAAAGTCACCTGATACATCAATCTTCCCGTTGGTATCTACGGTTTGAACAACACCAATTCGACTTGAACCAAAGTGTTCTTCAAGTAAGGCTGTTGGCTTATCAATCTCAATCCCATCAAGATCAAAGACCACACCTGAGCGTCCCCAATACCAGTGACCATCTACACGACCACCGGCATAGGCAGTGCCTTTGAATTTTCGTTTTTGCCCTTCTTCGGCTTTCGGTACTTCGATTGCTGAGGCATTGAATAAATACTTCAGCCTTTCTTCATTTTGATCTGGCATTTTTCATGCTCCATAAAAAAAGCACCCATATGGGTGCTATTCATCTATTTCTACTTAGTTAATTTTTTTCGATATCAACATCACACTGGAAAAGACCTTTATTTTCAATTCCAAGAGTTAAAGAGGGATTTTTAGGCTTGGCTTGATACTCTAATGAAATACCATCAATTCGATGCCCCGTACGCGCTTCGAACTCATGACATTGTTGATCTATAAGCTTATTTAAATTGCGTTTAAAAGCATTTTCTTCATGCTTAAGCATTGCATCATTCATGAGCATCTCCACTTAGGTTTTGATCATTATATCACCACAATACTTAAACTCTTCTTACAGATGAATACCTTGAAGATTAATTTACTAATGCCATCAACGTGTAAACCATCTGTCCTTCAACCACTTCTATCGAAACCACCTCAAAAGACAATCCCATAGGTATCAAAACGCCGTTGCCAGCATTTAGCATGCCCAGTTTAATACCGAGCCCTTTAGCATTTTCAATCTTAATTACAACATCTGAAGCCGTATCAGCCATCAGCAACGGCGCATTCAATTGAAGTGTTTGCCCTACCTGATAAGCCGCTACTTGATTAAGAGTTGCAGCACCTACTACGGTAGAAGCCGTATTACTTGCCACAGCCTGAATTGCTGCCATGTCGGCACTAAGCCAGCGCTTAAGTACATCATCAGCCAGTGAGCTTGCAGCAGAGTTTAAGTAGCTAGTCAGCGCTGAATCATCGCCCTGCACATAATCCAGAAAGGTTCGGATTGCACTTGGTCTAATGCTTGGATCTAGTGGAATGACTGTATTGGCCACCGTGTCGAATAAGTCCCGAGTCTTATCATCCATCGGAGCAAATAGACTGGTGAGCTTTTTACTTGCTGTCCATTCTGCCTTAATTACTTCCTTTTGCTCGAGGAGATATTCCTTATCCAAGGATGAAGCACTGATCTTTTTATCCACCAGTGATTCAAGTTCACCAAACTGTAATGGATGAGAACTCCAGTCCAACGCCTCGGCCACTTCTGGCAATTGATCCTCAGGTGTAATCCCGTATTTCAATGCCTGCTTCTCAGTTAAGGCAATCACGGTACACCGGCAACGAAATGAAAGTGGTGGGTAATGTGTCAGCCAGAATGGATGATCAATTGGCAGCACAATCCGATTCAAGGCCAAATGACTTGGACGTACCCGACTATCATTGATCGCCGAGTACATCAGATAAGATCGTTTAGCCTTGTTACGTTGCTGTTGTTGCCACCGCCCATGACCATAAGCGCTCTGGATATTGGTACGGAATACATTGTCCAGATAGTGCTTTGGCAGAATGATTTCAGATTCTTCAATCAGCTTCTGAAAATCCTTGAAAGTACCGCCGTCGGCAATGGATTTATTCACCGCCTTGATGACAGTCTCAATTTGCTCAAGACTCGATAGAAAACTAACCGTAGTTGCCATCTGCCGGGTCTTTAGATCCATTGAATAAAACTCATCAGGCAGCACGATTTTTTTACTGTGAGCAAACCGAAGTGCCTCAAGGAATGTGACTGGTTGCATAACTTACTTCCCATTTTGCGCCGTCACATACCCCAATACATCCGCAGCATACAAAGCCTGATCCAGATTGGCCGTAAACTGTGTCTGAGTTGCACCAGGTATTAACTGCATCAAGTTATAAGCCAAGCTTTCAGGGCTATCAGACTTGAATACCAACTCCTTGACCTGATCCGGTTTCAGTAGCTGTAATTCATCCTGGCCGTCAGTCAATTCTTCAACTTCCTGCTGTTCAGGTGATAGTTTGTTTGCTGACGCCTTAAAGTTGAATGCTTGGCGCGGTAATGCAGAGAATTGATTGAAGCTGGTAGGAACCTGCTCATTCAAATCCCCTTCCTGTAGACCATACTCGCGAACAAAATATTCTTTAGACAGATTTGCACCCGCATTCTTTAAATGGACATCACGCTCTGCTTGGTCCTTATTCAGTGGTTTTGGTTTCTCACCAAGCATCACTTCATAATCCCCCCAACCGTTTAAAGCGCATAGAGCATTGACCACAGCCTGTAAAGTTGGTGTGACAAGCCTAATATCAGATTTAAGCTTATCCATTCGTACATTTTCATGCACTTGACCAAGACTGTAGCTTCCCTTCCCATCAGTCCCGCTGGTAAGTGTCTGCCCTAGTACAACTTTCTGGATCTGACGAATCAGCTGATTATTAAATGCCTCAAACGCTGCCCCTGCTGAACCGTTTGTTCCTGGTGCGGAAAGAATCTGAACATCATCATCTGCATCAATCGACAATACGCTTTGAGCATGAGCAGTTAACAAGGCTTTGCTCATATCATCAGTTTCAGTATCTTTGCACTTACCCAGTAAGATTGGTGTTCCAAAACGTTCGAGGAATTTCGCCCAGAATTTGAAGCCATTCTGCTTAAAGAAGAATAACCAATACAGCGTGGCTAATAGCGCTTTACCATATGGCTGTTCGTATGTGGCTTTACGGCGTGTTAAGAAGAATTTGAATGCTTGATCTACCTCATGCTCTGCATTGTTTCCATCCTGACGATAGATTAGCCGACCATCATTCTTAGGCTCAAACCATTGCATCGGTTTTTCACCAATCCATTGCAAACCAATATAACCTTCCGACTTTAGCTCATATACAGCTTCCTGAACCGAGTACCCGAAGAACAGTGCACTCATGGCAGCAGTCGCAATTTCATGGAACCATTCTTTCAGGATGAGATTCAGCTTTTCCGCTTCATCCGTATCATTTGGTTCAATTCGCAATGGCGTTGCTAAAAGTGCATCAATCCGTGTTTCAACTACTTGTGCAATCTCGTCATCATCAAGCAATACACGCAATCTGTGGCGTGTAATTCCAGCTTTGCGCAGCACTTCATCAGTATCTGGTTGCTTGCCAAAGTTCACCAGAAACTGAGTGACTGCTTCTTGAGTGTATAAATTGCCGTAAGACAAAGCCTTCTTTGACGCTTTGTCCTTTTTAGACTTTGCCATGTTTTTTCCTTATCAATAGGTTCGAGTACCTGCACCTGCAGGTTTTTTCCGTTTTCGCTCACGGATATCACTAAAGCAAATCATGACGCCGTCTGCTCGGTTTGGAGACAAGGCCCCGTCCGGTTGCTTATTGACTAGGATTTTGCCTGCACCATTCTTCGTATAAGTAGGCTGTGAAAGCTCTCGCTTGAGCTGTTCAAGCTCCTGCTTGTTTATATCTTTGGTAGAGAGCGAAATAAGATTGTCTGGGTCATATTGCATACCTTGTAAAGCTCGGTAAGTATTCTGGAATCTAATACGCAGTGACCACCACATCTGAGCTTTAAGATTGGCAAAGAAGTCTACGTTTTTACGCGCCTCAACCATTTCCTGCTCAGGGTTATGAACTGCACCTGAGCCACGGAATGGATTGGCCTCGATCTCCGGTATCCCTTTAGATCGATTCTGCTCATTAATGACTCGAGCATCACCACGGACACCAGCACCAAGACCGTCAGCATCGTAGTAAAAGGAGTTCAAACGTAAATCAAGACAAGCATCAATAGCTTTCTGAGTTGTGCCAAAGATGTCATCACCAACGCCTGACCAAGTATCTAAATACTGCAGTACGATGCCATGACGTGCGGCAAAAGAGTTTTTATCCTTACCCTCATCTGCCACATCAAGCGCACCNNGATGGAATCAATACACCTTCTACCGACGCGGCATAATCAATATCAACTTCTTGAGCTAGAACGATATCGTCTAGTGTGGCCAACTGTTTCTCATACCAAGGGTGAATTAGCTTGCCATTAAATTCAACCTGCCAGTTCTTATCTGGGTTATCACGCCATGCCATCGTAAAAACGGCGTAACGACCACTAAAACGATCTTGGTGAAACTTGTCCCCAATACCGTTTGGAGTGGATCCCTTGAT
>DFCG01000053.1:0-8995 GCA_002367455.1 Acinetobacter sp. UBA3060
TGATTTCAGCAAATCAGGCGATATTAGAAGCGAACCTGATCAACCTCAATTTCAACACGTTTTGCCGGTTTATAATCAATGTCG
Organism: Acinetobacter sp. UBA3060; assembly: GCA_002367455.1. Taxonomy (GTDB): domain Bacteria; phylum Pseudomonadota; class Gammaproteobacteria; order Pseudomonadales; family Moraxellaceae; genus Acinetobacter. Next base: position 85 of record DFCG01000053.1, read on the forward strand.
ATTTCACCTGTGATGATTACCGGTGTTTTGGCTGAAATCGGTTTGCCTTGCCAAAGTTCGTCATCAATCTCAACCGTAATGGTGCCTGTACTGTCGCGGAACTGGTATTTTTCATCACCGACTGCTTTCACGACATAACCTTTAAGCTGAACTTTGCTGTCATCTTTCATGGCCAGTGCCTGTTTGACTGTAGTCGATTTAGCAAAAGCGGCCTGATTCACAGCCGTGTCACTACTTGCTATCGTAGCTGTCGCGATAGAACCCATCAATGCAGCTGCCAAAACCGTATTTATCATCATTTTCATCGCAGTTACCTCTTTAAAGTCTTGCCTTGTTTCGATGATGCTATTAAAACAGCCAAAGATGAATTGAATCTTAAGATTGCTTCATTTTCAAAATTAATTTAAGGGCACCACTCTCAGGACTTCTTCAAGCGTAGTGACACCTTCCAGAATCTTGCGCGCCCCGGCAATTCTGAGCGGCTCTACCCCTTCTTTTTTCGCCTGCTGACGCAGCTGGTTCAGATTAGCATCGGCACCAATCAGCTGTTTAGTGGTCAGACTCAGTGGCATAAACTCATAAATCCCAATACGGCCTTTATAGCCGGTATGCCGGCATTCTTCGCAGCCCACCGCCTTAAAGACAAATTCCGGTCGCGGCAAAGGATAATCGGCTGCCAGATGCTGCCATTCCTGTTCATTCAGGAAGCTTTCCTGCTTGCAATGTGGGCAGAGTTTACGCACCAGACGTTGAGCCAGAACACCCAAGATGGTTGCTGCTGTCAAAAATGGCTGTACGCCCAGATCATGCAGACGGGTCAGACTCGACGGCGCATCATTGGTATGTAAAGTTGAGAGAACCAGATGACCAGTCAATGCTGCCTGAATCGCCATATTGGCAGTATCCTGATCACGAATTTCCCCGACCATGATAATGTCCGGGTCCTGACGCATCAATGCACGCACGCCGTCAGCAAAACCAAGATCGATACCATTATTGACCTGCATCTGGTTAAAGCTAGGTTCCAGCATCTCGATCGGGTCTTCAATGGTACAGACGTTGACCTGTTCAGTCGCCAGCTGTTTCAAGGTTGAATAAAGCGTAGTAGTTTTACCGGAACCAGTCGGACCGGTCACCAGAATAATGCCGTGACTGTGACTGGTCAGATTGTTCCAGTCATTGAGCAGATGACCTTCAAAACCGAGTTGCTGGAAGCTTCTCACCAGCACTTCCGGATCGAAAATACGCATCACCAGTTTTTCACCGAATGCCGTTGGCAAGGTCGACAAACGCAATTCGGTTTCCTGTCCTTTTGGTGTACGGGTTTTCAGGCGGCCATCCTGTGGTTTACGTTTTTCCGCGACGTTCATCCGGCCCAGAATCTTGATCCGGGAAATGACGGCGGTCAATGTATTGGCGGGCATGTTGTAAATCGTATGCAGTACGCCATCAATCCGGAAACGAATCTTACCCGTATCTTTACGCGGTTCCATGTGAATATCACTGGCGCCCTGCTCAAAGGCAAATTGCAACACCCAGTCTACCAGTTTGACAATATGCTGGTCATTGGCATCCGGATTCTGTGAGTCACCCAGCTGTAGCAAGGCTTCGACGCCCTTATTTTCCCGGTCATAGGCGGAAGATTTTTGTGAACCACTGACTGCACGACTGACCTGATAATATTCAGTAATATAACGTTGTAATTGTTCTGGATTCAGTAATACCCGTTGTATTTTTTTTGGTGCAATATTCTGCTCGAGATTCGACATCCATTCAGTTTTATAAGGCTGATCTGTAGCAATCAGAACTTTGTCTGCCTGAATTTCTACCGCCAGAATACGGTTGCGCAGTGAATATTCCTGCGACATGACATGGGTCAATGCCTGTACATCAGCTTTGAGCGGATCAATGATATAGAACATCAATCCGGTTTTTTCTGCCAGCCACTGACATAAACGGTTCAGGGTCAGCGTTGTTTGAGGATGGGACTGATCGACCAGATTAAAATTGGCAATCCACTGTAAAGGGTGCCATTTTAATTGTTCACGTTGCCGATGAGTGGTTTGTACCAGCATCCGGTCGCGTTCACTGATCTTACCGTCTTTAAAGAGTTGGTCTAGACACCATGCCGTATCCATTTCAAAGTCAAATTTCATTATTATCAGTCCCCAAACTTGCCTCCACTATAACAAGTTTTTGCAGTTTTTCGCATGCTCTCGACCTATCGAATGTACGTTTCTATTTCAATCTCAAAAAGAAAGTAAAGAATGGATTTGATCGTTACCGCAACATTTTTAATCTATGCAAACCTGATCTCATCACATATATTTTTAAATAATCAACTCTTAGCTTGCTGAGGTCACAGATGGATCTGACTGCGGTTCCCCTGCATGCGCATTCTTTTCATGAACTGCTCACGATACTTACCTCGGCATTGGGCTGCGGCCTGCTAATTGGTCTGGAGCGGGAACGGCATAAGCAACGTGAGCAGCAGCCGAGTTTTGCCGGCTTACGTTCCTTTGCGATCTGTGCTTTATTGGGCGCACTGTGTTTCCTTTTTGGAATCGTGATTGCTGTAATAGGTGCTTTGATCGTGGGTGGTATGGTCATTTTATCCATAAAAAATCAACCAGATGATCCGGGCATTACCACAGAGCTTGCATTTGTGATGACCTATTTTGTTGGCGCCATGTGTTTGTGGAATATTCCTCTGGCAGCCGGTCTTTCTGTGCTCTTAACCGGTATTTTGATGGCCAAACATACCATGCACAATATTGCCGGGAAATGGATTAAAGAAGCCGAATTCAGGGATGGACTATTATTACTGGCCTTGATTTTGATTGGCTTGCCGCTGACCCCTGATCGCCCTTTTTGGGGAGAAGTGCTTAACCCTTATCTTATTTTAAAATTACTGACCTTAATTTTAGTGGTACAAGCTCTGGCGCATATTGCGAAACGCTTTTTTTCGACTAAAAATGCCCTGATGCTGTCCTCCATTGCTTCCGGTTTTGTTTCCAGTACGGCGACCATCGCTCAGTTAGGTTTACAGGTCCGTAAAGGTGAAATGGATGCACGATCGAATGCCGGCGCCGCACTGATGTCCTGTATCTCGACCATCGTACTGCTATTGATTGTGGTTGGAGGGGTATCATGGAGCTGGCTGAAAATCCTGCTTTTGCCCTCTTTAGTTGCCGTAATCCTTCTGGCAGCCTGTGCGTTTTTATTATTGCGCAAGGCAAAACCTGCGCCGAGCATGGAATCATCAGACAGCCAGATGTTTAGCTTAAAAGAAGCTGTGATTATTGCAGTCACATTAACATTGATTCAGGCTGGAGTTTACGGACTGGAGGTCTGGCTCGGGGATGCCGGCTTACTGGCCGGGACCTTACTCGCCTCTCTGTTCGAGATTCATGCCGCGATGGCGAGTGTCGTCGTTCAAGGTGATCCCTCCAATATGCGTCTGATTTATGCCCTGCTTTTAGGTCTGGGTGCTCATGCCCTGGCCAAATCAGCCAATGCCGCTTTGACCGGTGGCTGGAAGTTTGTACTTTATTTTGCACCGGTGCAGATTTTACATATGGCGGTGTTGATTGGGGTTTTGTGGTGGAACCTATAATCTAGGAAGGAATATGCTGGATAGCAACAATTAGCACTTGCTGAGCATGAATTTTGAAATGGATATCAACATTTGCAAACTTCATCCCATATACCCGTTCTTCATCTTCCTGATATGCAGGTCTTGGATCTAAAGATAAGACAGCTTCCAGTTCCTGAATAGTCTGCACAGAAATTTTTCCATTTCCTAGTAATTGTTGCTTTTGCTGCTCCGCTTCATCGCTCCAAATGACGGTTTTACGTGGTGGTTCATCCTGTGCATAACCGCTTTGTGCTTCAATGATGGCATCCGAATATTGAATATAAGGTTTGATATCCATAATTGGCGTGCCATCGAGCAAGTCACTCCCTGTCACATACACTCGAACATGTTTGCCCACTTTTCTCACTTCTTTGAGTTTGACCACAGATAAACCAATCGGTGATGGACGATACATGCTGCGCGTAGCAAACACGCCTATTTTCTTGTTACCACCCAAACGCGGCGGACGCACTTGTGGACGAAACTGGCTGTTGTGCTGGTTTTTATTGTCATGAAATTGCCAGACCAGCCACAAATGACTGAATTCTTCAATTCCCTCAAAGGCGAGCAGGTCATTATAGGGCCCGACCATTTCAATATAGCTTTCGACCTGAACCAGATTCGGCTGACGAGGAATACCAAATTTTTCTTTATAGGGAGAACGCATGTAACCAATAATCGGCAGCGTCAGTTCAGTCATCATCACTTTTTTTGATAAGCTCAATTAAATATATTCAGTTTATCGAGAATGAATTTAGATTAGAATAGCAAGCTGTTCTAATTTGATAATTTATTGAGACCTTTAATGGCTGCTTTTAACGTCGAAAAGATTACTCACGTCCACCACTGGAATGATACTTTATTCTCTTTTAAAACGACTCGTGACACTGCTTTGCGTTTTAAAAACGGTCAGTTTGTAATGATCGGCCTTGAAGTCAATGGCAAGCCGTTAATGCGCGCATATTCAATTGCAAGCGCCAACTACGAAGAAGAGTTAGAGTTTTTCTCAATTAAAGTGCCTGATGGTCCACTGACTTCGATTTTACAGAAAGTCAAAGTCGGTGATGACATTTTGGTTTCTAAAAAGCCGACAGGTACATTGGTACTTGATGACTTGAACCCAGGTAAAAATCTTTACCTTCTTTCTTCTGGTACTGGTCTTGCACCGTTCCTGTCGACTATTCGCGATCCTGAAACTTATGAGCGTTTTGAAAAAATCATCGTAGTTCACGGTACCCGTTTCATTTCAGAACTGGCTTATCAAGATTTGATCCTGAATGAAGTGCCAAATCATGAATTCTTCTCTGAACTCGGCGCGAAAGAAAAATTGGTATATTACCCAACCGTCACCCGTGAAGAATATCCAAACCAAGGTCGTGTAACCACCGCGATTGAAACCGGTGAACTGTTTGAAAAAATCGGTCTGCCACGTTTCAACCCGGAAACTGACCGTGCCATGTTATGCGGTAGCCCTGCATTCCTAGATGACGTTGCTGCGCTTCTTGATCAACACGGTCTGAAAGAATCTCCGAAAATGGGCGTTTTAGGCGATTACGTGATTGAACGTGCATTCGTTGAAAAATAAGATTTTCTAAACTAAAAAACCGGACTTAAAAGTCCGGTTTTTTATTGGAACCATCACTAAATAATTAACGATCGCGACCTTCCTGGTTTGCAGAACCTGAACAGCCTGCGCCACCTGCAATGATGAAACCCGTTTGCGCTTTACATGAACCAATCATACGGCCATGAGAGTCAAATGTAGTTACTGACGATGCACAGCCCGTCAATACAACAGTCGCTACAAGTGCAATAAGTGCTGATAATTTCATGATATTCCCCTTTATTATTTACGGTTTTAAATTAATCTGATTTTGGCTTGGTGGCGTTGGTAATAGGCCTGTATTCGCATCTGGCGTATTGTAATTCACACCTAAGGCATCGCCTGAACCACTACAATGTGCACTTGCGGTCGAAAGTAGGCCACGCGTCGCCATACATGAACCGATGATTTTTCCTGTTGCATCATAAGTCACGACTTTGGAACTACAAGCGGCTAGCCCCGATATTGCCAATATTGAAAAAATTTTAATTAAATTCACATTAACCCTCGCACGATGCAAAAAACTAAATTATTAAAATTTATGTATATTTTCTGAATTTCGCCAGAGATTCTAATTTAATTTGTTTATTTGTAAAGCTTTATTTTTCAAATATTATAAAAATGGAAATAAATAAAAAGCTGCCCTGCAGGACAGCTTTAAATATAAAAATTAGCTGGATTTATGTTTAAGTGATCTTTCTTCCAGAGATTGCTTAATCACTTGATAACCTGATGTGATGCCGAGTGTAGCGATAATTACAGCCACAATAATATCCGGCCAAAGACTGCCTGTACCAAATACGCCTACGGCTGCCAAAATGACCGCAAAGTTGCCAATTGCATCATTGCGACTACAGAGCCAGACCGACCGCATATTGGAATCACCTTCACGAAAAGCATAAAGAATTGCTGCTGTAAATACATTCGCTACTAAGGCCAGCACACCAATCAGGCCCATTGTCAGTGCTTCAGGTGGAATACCTTGCAGATAGGCATAAATCACTTTGCTAATAACCACCAGACCAAACAACGCCATGGTCACTCCCTTCACCAAAGCGACTGTTGCCCGCCAATAGAGGCTCGCACCTAGTACAGCCAAAGAAATCCCGTAATTGACGGCATCACCAAAGAAATCTAGCGCGTCTGCCCACAATGCTGATGAATGTGCATATGCACCACCGATCAGCTCCACTACAAATAAAGTGAAGTTTACCAGCAAGGCAATCCATAGCGCTGCTCTAAATTTGCTGTTGGGCTTGATGGGTGCCGGTTCAGGACTACAACTACAGGCCATATAACTCCCCCGATGATTTTTTATCTAAAATACGATAAATTGATTAGAAACTATGGACTAACTCCAAGGTCAAGCATGAGTACGATATGTCAGTTTATTTGATTTCAGAAATGGCCAAAAAGACTGGTCTAAGCACCGATACCTTACGTTTTTATGAGAAAAAAGGCTTTATTCAGCCGAATTTTCGAGCAAGTAATCAGTATCGTTATTATGGTGAAGACGCATTAAAAAGACTGCTTTTTATCAAGCGTTGTCGGGCCTTGGACATGTCGTTAAAAGAGATTGAAACCCTGATTCAACTTGAACAAAATCCGGAACAGGACTGCTGTGCCGTCAACCAGCTGATTGATCAACATCTTTCGGATATTTCAAATAAAATTAAAGAATTACAGATATTTGAACGACAACTGATCACACTGAGAGAAAGTTGCAATACCCCGACCACCATTGATCATTGCCAGATTTTAAAAACGCTTGAAAACTCTGAAAATGACTGAATATTGAAGACATTTTATGGAGGATTCCCTACTTAAAAAAGAACCTTGTTTTACATCCAAATCGCGTATTTCCGAGTGATTTACTAGGTTGAATCCAAATTCCAGATGATTAGAATAAAGCCGTACTTTTTATATGTCTTTCGATTTGATCATGAGCATTACCACCGTTACCGAACTTCTCTCACCAGCTGGCTCACTCAAAAATATGCGCTATGCTTTTGCTTATGGTGCAGATGCAGTTTATGCCGGCCAGCCGCGCTATAGTCTGCGTGTTCGTAATAATGAATTTGACCATGACAATTTAGCGATTGGCATCAAAGAAGCACACGAACTAGGCAAAAAATTCTATGTGGTGGTCAATATCCAACCTCATAACTCCAAGCTGAAAAATTTTATTCGTGACTTGGAACCTGTTGTCGCGATGCAGCCGGATGCGCTGATCATGTCCGATCCAGGTCTGATCATGCTGGTGCGTGAACATTTTCCAAAGATGGATATTCACCTGTCGGTTCAGGCCAATGCCGTGAACTGGGCAACCGTGAAATTCTGGAAAAACATGGGGCTGACCCGTGTCATTCTGTCACGTGAACTGTCGATTGAAGAAATTGCAGAAATCAAACAGCAAGTGCCCGATATGGAGATTGAGGTTTTTGTTCATGGCGCATTGTGTATGGCCTACTCTGGCCGTTGCATGCTGTCTGGCTATATGAACAAACGTGATGCCAATCAGGGTGCCTGCACCAATGCCTGCCGCTGGGAATATAAAGTTCTGGATGCCAAGGAAGATGAAACCGGTGATGTCATTCCAGTAAAAAATCTGGATTCAGGCTGCTGCTCTAAAGATGCTGATGAACAGCACATGCAAGAACAACATCAGTTTGATGAGCCTGTGCTATTGCAGCGGAATGATGAAGATATGTTTGCCGCAGAAGAAGATGAACACGGCACTTATTTCATGAATTCCAAAGATCTGCGAGCTGTTCAGCATGTAGAGCGACTAACCAAAGTAGGTGTACATTCACTGAAAATCGAAGGCCGTACCAAGTCTTATTTCTATTGTGCCCGTACTGCTCAAATTTACCGTAAAGCAATTGATGATGCGTTGGCTGGTAAACCTTTTGACCCGTCACTGATGACACAATTGGAAGGCTTAGCGAATCGTGGTTATACCGAAGGTTTTCTACGCCGCCATGTGCATAGTGAATATCAGAATTATGAACATGGTTCTTCCAGTTTTGATCATCAAATTTTCTGCGGTGAAGTACTGGAGCGCAATGGAGATTACATCAAGATCGATGTGAAAAACCGTTTTATCGTCGGTGACTCACTCGAACTGATGACGACTAAAGGCAATATCACTTTCAATTTAACCGAAATGAAAGACAAAAAAGGTAATCTGATCGAAGACGCCAAAGGTTCAGGTCATATCGTTGAGATTCCAGTTCCGGCAGATGTTGATATGCAATATGCCCTGCTGATTCGTAATCTGCCAAGCTCGACTATGGATATTTCGGCATCTTCACTGGCTTATCAAGCGAGTTAAATATGGCACTACTAATTACCGACAAATGCATCAATTGCGATATGTGTTTACCGGAATGCCCAAATGACGCGATTTATGAGGGTGCGAAAGTTTATGAAATTGATGTGAACCGTTGTACAGAATGCGTCGGTTTTTATGAGCATCAGACCTGTGTAGATGTCTGTCCGATTGAATGCATTGTTCCACATCCGGAGTATCGGGAAACACAAGAACAATTACTGGAAAAATTTAAGGGTTTGAACTTATTTAAATCTTAAAAATGAAGCGATGGAATAAACATTGCTTTATATAAAAACAACCTTGGGGAAAGTATAAAAATAAGGGTTGAAAACAAAAA
>DFCG01000053.1:9136-9458 GCA_002367455.1 Acinetobacter sp. UBA3060
GCCACGGTTGGTCAGCTCAACTTGGGTTTCTTTCAGGAAGTCCGTATTTGGCAACAAACCGATTTGCACGAAGATCCCCGCCAGCTCAACCACATGCTCTTCATCTGTGGCACGGTCTTTGTATTTCAGTGCAGTCACTTGTGAACCATCACCAACCACTTCCGTAGATAAAGCATTTTTGATCACGGTGGTATTCGGCAAGCTGTTCAGCTTGTCTTGCAGCACCTGATCCGCACGCAGCTTGGTATCAAATTCCACCAAAGTTACATGCTCCACAATCCCCGCCAGGTCAATCGCGGCTTCAACACCCGAGTTACCGCCA
>DFCG01000080.1:0-2774 GCA_002367455.1 Acinetobacter sp. UBA3060
AGACTGGAAGAAACGTGCATCCAGCAGGGCTTTGAGCAGTTCAGCCGGCAAGGATTCTTGAGTTTCAATGTGCTCGCTGAGCAGATCCAGACTTTCCTGATCCCAGGCCCAGAATTCCATAAACTGGCTAGGCAACTCGACCGCATCCCACGCCACGCCATGGGTACCTGCCACCGCAATATTGTCCACTTCTGTCAGCATATGATGCAGGCCATGGCCGAATTCATGGAACAAGGTGATGACTTCATCATGGGTCAAGAGCGCAGGGCGATTGCCGACGGGTGGAGTAAAGTTACCGACCATATAACAAATCGGTTTTTGCAAGCCATCACTGGTCTGCATACGGGAACGGAAACCGCTCATCCATGCACCGCCACGTTTGCCTTGACGTGCATACAGGTCAAAATAGAAACCGCCAATGACCTGACCCTGATCTTCCAGTTCAAAATAACGTGCATCCGGATGCCATACAGGCGCTTCACGTTCAATGACCTGAATGCCATACAGACGGTTCACAATACTGAACAGGCCTTGCAGGATTTTTGGTGCAGGGAAGTAAGGTTTAAGCGCTTCCTGTGACAAATTAAATTGCTGCATTTTCAGCTTTTCAGAATAATAGCCGCTGTCCCACGGTTGCAGATCACGGATGCCATCTTCAGCAGCAATCGCTTTCAGTTCTGCAATTTCTTTCTCTGCTGGCGCGCGGGCATGCTCTGCCAGATCACGCAAGAACTCGTCTACTGCCTCTACACTTGGTGCCATTTTACTGGCTAAGGACAATTCCGCATAATTATTAAAGCCAAGCAGTTTTGCCATTTCCAAACGCAGACTGAGGATTTCTTCGATCAATGCAGTATTGTCAAACTCGCTCTGCTCAGCCTGATCTGATGCGCGGGTGGTATAGGCTTTATACAGTTCTTCACGCAGAGGACGATTTTCTGAATGGGTCATGATCGCCAGATAAGACGGGAAATCCAGCGTAGCCACTGGTTGATCCAGCTCGCGTTGCTGACCATATTGTTTTAACAGCTCAATATTACTTGAAGATAGACCGGCTAATTCGTCTTCATTCAGCGGTCTGAAATAGGCTTGAGTCGCATCCAGCACATGGTTGGAGAAGTCGGAAGATAATTGGGACAGACGCGCAGAAATTTCCGCATAACGTTTTTTCGCTTCACCTTCCAAAGCCACCCCAGACAGTTTGAAATCACGTAAGGCTAGTTTAATGGCGCTTCGCTGTGCTGCCGGTAGTTCATTATAAATCGACGCATCATAAATATACTGATAGGTCTGATACAGTGCCGTATGTTGACCCAGTTGCGTATAGTATTCGCTAAGACCCGGTAAGAGTGCTTGATAGACATCACGGGTTTCGGCATTGTTCATCACGGCATTTAAATGTGACAGGATGCCCCAAGACTCACTCATATTGTTTTCAAGCGTGTCGACATGTTCCAGCGTAGCCAGCTGCTCCTGTAGCGAAGCAGGTGTTTCGGTGAGTTCATTCAGGAACTTTTGCCCTTCAGCGATACAGCTTTCAATTTTTTGTTTTAGCTCAGCCAGCGTAATCTGATCAAATTGCGGAACAGGCAAAGTTGCCTTTTCTAAAGTCATGTCGGTCTGCCGATTTATTTCCTATGATAAATCTAGATGTAGGGGTTGTAAGCTAGGAAATCAAGCTATCTATAGTTTTTTCTCGATCTTTTGATTTAAGGTTGTTAATGATTTATTGATATTTTTTAATTGTTCTAATAATCCTCCATTAGATGCTGGAAGTGATTCTAATTCATTTATATCAATTGTAGAGATGTCAGTGATTTTTGTTTTCCAAAGATTCAAAGGGTGTTTATACAAATATGTAATATTGAATGTTATAGGGGAATTATCTAATGAATCTTTTAAGCCCCCATATTGCCCCCAATCGTATATATAGCTCTGATTGGGTGGAAATACTTTGACTCCATTTTTAAAAATTCCAGTTTCAAAATATTGTTTTTCAGAATTTAATTTTTCAATTCCAAATGCTGCACGAGGGATCAGTCGATCACTAGATATTTTTACATTATGAGCGATGGACTTTCCAATATTTTTAACATGAAGTTGGATTACGGATTCTTTCCCATAATGAGGGGTAGCAAAAATAATAATTTGTGGTTGCTGATCGGACTTAAATACTGCATAGGTTACGAGCAGAGCCATAAGAGAAATGATTAATGTTAGAATATTAATAACTTCCAATTTATAATTCCTTTTTTATTTCTAGTTAGTATCTTGATTATAAATAAAAAAGAGCGCCATAGCGCTCTTTTTAAACTGTCAAAAATTATTCAGTCTNNGGCTTTTGCATTCGACTTTTTCTTTTTGACCTTGGCCTTTTTCTTTACTTTATCTTTAACCTTTGCTTCAGACTTTCCTGCAGATGGTTTAGCAGACTTTTTACTGTAAGAGCTGGGTTTTCCTTTTCCTTTTTTGCGTCGTATGGGCTGTTCTCCATCAGCGCTCAAGTTGGATTTAGATTCACGTTCATTGTTGCCGAACACTTCTTCGGTTGCTGCTGGACGTGATACTGGTTTTTTCTCACTCATGCGCGGTGCACGGGCACGAACTGCACGGCCGGCATGACTGAGTTGTTGCACCAGTTCAAAGTCGATCTTGCGTTCTTCCAGATTGACGCCGGCAACCTTGATTTTGACTTCATCGCCCAGACCAAAGACCTGACCACGGTTCTGGCCGATCAGATTCTGGCTGCTTTGATCAAAGACAAAGAAGTCATC
>DFCG01000080.1:2790-9110 GCA_002367455.1 Acinetobacter sp. UBA3060
CCCAGATGCTGCTGCATATAATGGCATTTCAACCAGGTCGTTACCGAGCGTGATGCTTCATCTGCACGACGTTCTGTGGCAGAGAAATGGTCACCAGCTTCATCTAAAGCACCACCTGAAAGTGGAGATGGCTTGTTATTTAAATGTGCTTTGATTGCACGATGCAATAACAGATCCGGATAACGGCGAATTGGTGAAGTGAAATGTGTATAGGCTTCATAAGCCAGACCATAATGGCCTGCATTACTCGCACCATAGTAAGCCTGCATCATGGAGCGTAATAACACCGCATGAATACTTGGTGCATCAATCCGTTCTTTGGTCGCTTCAATCACCGCCTGATAATCTTTCTGAGTCGGCTGTTCCGGGAAATTCAAACCCAGCAGCTTGACGAAGTCACGGACTTTCTGGATACGTGAGAACTCAGGTGGCTCATGCACGCGGTACAACATTGGCATTTCATTTTTCAATGCATATTCTGCGGCTGCCACGTTGGCCAACAACATACATTCTTCAATCAGCTTATGTGCATCATTACGGCTACGCGGCAGAATTTCTTTAATTCCACCCAGTTCATCGAAGGTCATGTAAGTTTCAACAGTTTCAAATTCCATGGCATGACGTTCAGCACGTAAACCTTTAAGAACCTGATAAAGCTGGAACAGGGTGTTGATCGACTTGCGAACTTCACGGTCTTCGGTAATGGCCTGGCTGTCGCCTTCCAGATACTGTGCGACTTGATCATAGGTCAAACGTGCCTTGGAATGCATGACAGACGGATAGAACTCAAAACCGGTGACTCGGCCAGCACGTGACAGTTTTAAATCACAGACCATACATAAGCGGTCAACGTTCGGATTTAACGAACACAGGCCATTCGACAATGCTTCAGGCAGCATCGGTAAAACGAAGTGCGGGAAGTAGACTGACGTCCCGCGTTCCTGTGCTTCATCATCCAGTGGTTTGCCTGGACGTACATAATGGCTGACATCGGCAATGGCCACCACCACGCGATAACCACCGCCAGGGCGTTTTTCGGCATAAACGGCATCGTCGAAGTCACGTGCATCTTCACCATCAATGGTGACCAAGGCTAAATCACGTAGATCCACACGGCCTTCACGGTCTTTGGCCGTTGGTTCTTTAAAGCTCTCGGCTTCTTTAACCACTTCTTCCGGGAATTCATACGGCAAACCATATTCTAAAATGGTTTGTGGAATGATGATTTCAGTATCGGCCTTGTCNNATTGGCTGATGTGCATTCGGGTTGGCTGGCTGGATAAAGTATTCACCATCATACTCTGACACTTTACCAATGATCTGTTTGACACGATGCTGCACAACTTCAGTAATATAGCCCCAGGCCTTACCTTTACGGTCTACCGAAGTCTGACGCACTTTAACGCGGTCACCATTAAAGACCAGACGCAGTTCACGCTCAGCCAATAATAGGTCATCCTGGCCGGAAATGTTGGCAGTTCCCATCCCTCGGGAATTGATATAAACCGTCGCTTCGGATTCAGGTTGCTCGACGGCAATCTGAAACTTGTAGCCGTCTTTCATCAGTTGCCCGTCACGCACCATCGCAATTAAACGATGGCTCAGGGCATCAATACTTTTTTGATCTGCAATTTCAAAATGTTCGACCAGGTCTGCATGGGACTGGGCATTGTTCTTTTCGATGGTTTCTAAAATGAGCGTGCGGCTAGGGATAGGGTTGTCATAACGTTCGGCTTCAGCTTTTGCTTCAGGATCGACCCAGTTTTTCATCATGTCTTTAAATTTATCTTAGGAGATAGGTTTAGCATAAAACATGTATGCGCAGACTGCACGTAAATGATTGCAATAATCCATTTAAGTTTTCAATTTTCTGTTAATTTTCGATAACTGGAAATTTATGCAGTTTTTTTGCCATCAAAATGCGCGAAAAATCGAGGAATTGCTTAAAAAGTATTTAAACGAGCAAAAATATGCACTTTTTTTTGATGCTGCGCTTGCAGTGCCATGCCGAAATTTGTATTATGGCCGCACGTTACGGTGAGATGGGTGAGTGGCTGAAACCACGTCCCTGCTAAGGACGCATACGGGTAACTGTATCGAGGGTTCGAATCCCTCTCTCACCGCCACGCTTACTTATGTCGCGCGCTCATAGCTCAGCTGGATAGAGCACTTGGCTACGAACTAAGGGGTCGGGAGTTCGAATCTCTCTGAGCGCACCAAGTAAGTTAAGCAGAAAAAACGTATTGCCAACCGAGGCACACAAGTTACGCGCTCATAGCTCAGCTGGATAGAGCACTTGGCTACGAACTAAGGGGTCGGGAGTTCGAATCTCTCTGAGCGCACCAACTTGAACAATTAACCGCACATGTTGCGGTTTTTTTGTGCCTAAAATTTACAGAAACACCAGACATCACGTGCTAAAAATAAGTCTCAGGCGAGTGAATAAAAATAAAGGCAGTCGTGATGAGAAAAATCATTGTCCAGGAGTTTTTGACCCTCGATGGCGTGATGCAGGGGCCCGGCGGCCCAGAAGAAGATATATCTGGTGGTTTTCAATATGGTGGCTGGGTGGCACCGTATTTTAACGCGGAACCTGATCCGGCATTTGATGCCATCATGCAAACATGGATGCAGCCCTCCGATATTCTTTTGGGGAAAAATACTTTTCAGATTTTTGAATCTTACTGGCCCACACATACTGAAGACTGGCCGGGAATTAATGACGTCAATAAATATGTCCTTTCTACCAGTCTGGAGCATTCCGACTGGCAAAATACCCTTTTTCTGAAAAGCATTGATGAGATCATCAAGCTTAAAGCATCAGGAGAGGGGGATATTCGAGTTTATGGCAGTGCTGCAGTGGTACAGGCGCTTTTCAAATATGAGCTTGTGGATGAACTTTGTCTGCTGACTTTTCCAATTATACTGGGTGTTGGCAAACGCCTGTTTAGTCATGAATCAATACCCGCCGCTTTTCAATTGATAGATCATCTGGTCAGCTCAAATGGTATTGTGTTTACGCATTATCAAAGGGCAGGAGAAGTAAAGACGGGAACAATACGCGAGTGATAAAGCGCACAAGAGTGATGGTCGGTTTATATTTGAATTCTATTCTGGCTGGATACCTGGTTGAGAATACTTAAGGTTGACCCATTATTTGGTGCTGAAATTTTTTGGAAAATGAAGCTTCTTGGTTGAATTAATTAAGTGCTTTTAGCTCTAAATTTGCAGAAGTTTTCAGCAGAAAGTTGTGAATATTGCTGCATCGTTTAATTACTGTACGTTCGGTTGAGATTTTATTAAAAAACACTTAACAACACTGAAAAAACTCGTATAATGCACCCCATCAAGACGTCGCGCTCATAGCTCAGCTGGATAGAGCACTTGGCTACGAACTAAGGGGTCGGGAGTTCGAATCTCTCTGAGCGCACCAATCTTGATAAGAATTCTGAAAAAACCGCACGTTGATGCGGTTTTTTTACGTCTGTGATTTTTAACTATTTTTCATATAAAAAACCAATAACTCTCTGCTTCCTGCTCATCTTAATTTCTGCTGCACTTTCAGTGCATAAACGGTATTGCCACCTACCGCAGGTAAAACATCGTAATAGGGTATGCTGCGCATGGCTCTTAATAAGAATGGCGCCTGATCGTGAATCTTCATGCTGCTGGTAATTTGAAATAAGGTACCTTGTGACTGCGGTAATAAGCGCATGCCACCTTTCACAAACTTCAAGTCGCCACCATTAGCATTAAACTGGTTTTGCAGGGAATCAGGCTGGTAAAAACGCATCTTGAAATTAAATGGAATCTGAATCACTCCTAAACCGACCGACACCTTATAGTTGGCATCTATATTCTGGGCATTGACCGGATTCAGTTCGACTTTCTTGATCTGCCGAGGAAAAAGCTGCTGCGTCGCTTCAGCCGCTAACCACGGTCGCAATTTTTCGACCGGATACGCAAAATATTGATAGGTGCTGCTAAATCTTAAATTTTCTGAGGCTTTTCCTTCTTTGACCTGATAGCTCGGTAAAATGAAACTGACCGGTTGCCCTGATTTTTGGCTGATCTGGGCAATTTTTTGTAGCTGTTGAGGGTTGAATCTCATCTGCGGAATTGGAGTTGCTAGTGCCGCTGTATGATCGGTTTCAAAGCGCTGTTGTAGTGCTTCCAGTAGAAATGCATTGGTACTCGGCGGAATGCCGAGTTTGGCTTCAGGCAGCGCATTCAGGATTTTACTGAATAAAAAGCCTTTGGGCTGGTTCAGGTCGCCCCATTGGGTG
Organism: Acinetobacter sp. UBA3060; assembly: GCA_002367455.1. Lineage (GTDB taxonomy): Bacteria > Pseudomonadota > Gammaproteobacteria > Pseudomonadales > Moraxellaceae > Acinetobacter. The sequence goes on from DFCG01000080.1 coordinate 7,077, forward strand.
ACAGTCACCAGCGTTCTATGCGGACCCAGTGCAAACCACTCCAGTTTTCCTGCACTATAGAGAATTGGCGCATCAATAATTAAGGTGCTGATGCTGTTTTCACCCAGATGATGCTGCATCACTACGGTTTCTTTAAAGTTCAAGACTGGAATCGGGGTCGGGATATGAACCTGATATTTAACTTGCTGAATCGAACCCTGCTGCTCCAGCACCTTGGCCGACTTTAAGGTCGGAAACAGACCGACATAATTCGGATAATGTTGCAGCAATTTTTCAACCTGAGCTTCAGCNNTTTTTTTTTAATTGCTATTTATTTAAAACCAAATGCACATATTTCCAAAGCAAAGTTATGTAATTGATGCGACAGGCCATAAGCGCTGTGGATATTTTGGTATAGTATTGGGCAAGATTTTATTTTTGATGTGATGCTATGACTGAGTCAGCACCGACTTTATCGACCCGTTATTTTCTGACTTTAGAAGAATCTCAGGATGGTTTTGCCTTGGCGACGTTTGGCAAGAAGCAGATTTCACGTTTTCTGACCCCTTTGGTCAGTATCGGGATCATCATCTGGGGTTTCTCGATGGGCTTTGATGGCGTTGGACGTTATTACGTGGCTTTGGGTGCATTCTTCCTGATCCTGCAAGGCATCATGCGTTACTGGTTCCTGCCGATGATGTTTAAACGCCAGTTTGTTAAATATCAGTTTGGTAAAAGCGAACAGGGTATTGATTTGTATCAGGACTATGCGGAAATTTTTACCAATGATCGTAGCAAGCTGGTGCCATATAGCGAAGTGCAGAATTTTGCTGTTGGTAAACTGACTTATATGCTGGAATTGAAAAACCGTACCGTGGTTATTGTGCCGAAGCGTGCATTTAAGGACGGCACTGAACAGAGTATGTTCGAGCATACATTTAAAAAATAATTCAGATATCTATAAAAGGAAAAGGGAAGTTTTGATCATGAGCACACGTCCATCCAAAATCGTTTGTGTGGGTCGCAGTTATGCCGATCATGCCAAAGAACTCGGCAATGCGATCCCTGATCGTCCGGTATTGTTCATCAAGCCACCGAGTGCCTTAAGTTCGCTCGAAGCAGGCATTGAGTGGAATCCGGAATGGGGCAATTGCCATTATGAATGTGAACTGAGTTTGCGTATTGACCGGACTTTAAGCAAAGAAAGCGATCCTGTGAAAGCACTTGAAGCTGTGGGTGCGGTGACTTTAGGTCTGGACTTAACTTTGCGTGATTTACAGGATGATCTCAAGAAAAAAGGTCAGCCTTGGGAACGTGCCAAAGCCTTTGATGGTTCTTGTCTGTTGTCGGACTGGGTGCCTGTCGCCGATGTAGTCACTGACTGGAAAGATGTGCATTACACACTTGAAGTCAATGATGAGCTGCGTCAAAAAGGTAATACCGCTTTATTGATTTTTGATATTGCGACCTTGCTGGCTGACATCAGTCAGGTCTTTACTTTGGAAGAAGGGGATGTGGTGATGACCGGTACCCCGGCAGGTGTTGCGGCATTGCATTCAGGCGATCAACTGAAAATGACGCTGAAGGGGCAGGCTCAGGATTATGTCTGGACGACTTTTGTGAAATAACCAAGATTTTGAATCAAAGGAGCCAATGGGCTCCTTTTTCATATGCATAATTTTAATCATTAACAGTATAACGCTTGCGAAACTGATCTGGGGTGCTTCCCATCCAGCGTTTAAACATGCTGATAAATGCTGAGGCATTGGCATAGCCCAGATCAAAGGCAATGCTCTCGACACTATGCGCTGCATTTAATAAAGACATGGCCTGCATCACTTTCAGGCGTTGCCGCCATTCATGCAGTGACATTCCCAGTTCTTTCTGGCTGTATCGGGCTAGCGTCCGCTCGGTTAAATTGACGCGTTCTGCCAGTTGCTGCAGCGAGCTTTGATCTGCCGGATGCTGATGTAAATAATCTAAAATCTGTTTCAGCAGTACATGTTCTGAATGCGGTAGATAACTGCTGACCAGTTGGGCTTGCTGGAGCTGATC
>DFCG01000080.1:9130-11432 GCA_002367455.1 Acinetobacter sp. UBA3060
TCTTGCTGATGTAGTTGTTTCAGGTGGGTAAATAAAGCAGTGACCAAGGGGGCGCTGAGCAGGATGCCCGGTTGAGTGGGCAGTTGGCTACAAAGTGATTCATGCACATACAGAGTGCCATGAGAAACTGCGGTACGGTTCAGACCACGATGCTCTAAATTCGGTGGGAGCCAGATGCCGTGAGGTGAAGGCGTCACATAATTTATATGATTAATATTCACTTCCATCACGCCATGAAAAGCATAGACAAATTCTCCCCAAGCATGGCCATGTAGCGGATAAACAGATTGCGCGGGATCCTCCCTGAAACTGATCCACAGAGGTGCCTTAATCAGATCGTGGGTCGAAAGTTGCTTGAGCGAAGCTGAATCTGCTTGGATTTTTTTATGCATCACCGAAATTACCTGAATAACACCATCATTTGTCTGCTTTGAAGTATATCTTTTATTTCTGACACTTTTATAGTGTACCTTCCAAATGAGCAACAGGACTGTATGTGAGCCAGCGTCAGGCATTAGATGCCAAAGCATCTGCCATCATGTTTGTATTGTGTATGTTGTGGGGTTTACAACANNATTTTTGTGGCTTTGGGTTTGCACTGGAAATTGCCGGCAGAGCGTTTGTCTGCTGTGCAATGGGGCGGAATATTTCTTGCCTTTAGCGGAATTGTAGTCAGTTTTCTATTACGTCCACAAACGGGGGCAGGTCTACAGACTGATGCCTTGTGGGGAGATTTTCTGGCTTTACTTGGCGGCGTATTCTGGGCAGCCACTACAGTCAGTGTACGTCTGAGCCGGCTGGCTGAAGCGCCTGCAACCCAGACTTTGTTCTATCAATTATTAATGGGTGGAATCCTGTTATTGCCTCTGGCTGTTCTGACTGGGCAAGCAGCTATTCAATGGACGGTGTTGTCTATTTCCAGTCTGGTTTTTCATACTGTGGTGATTTCCTTTGCTAGTTATCTGATCTGGTTCTGGATGCTGAAACATTATCTGGCATCGCGGCTGGGGGTGTTTTCCTTTTTGACCCCTGTATTTGGCATGTTGTTCGGGGTGCTGATTCTGGATGAACATATCGAAATCAATTTTATTATCGGCACCTGTATGGTCATGCTGGGCGTGATTCTGGTGAGTTTGCAAGGATGGCTAAAAAAACCGAATATCAATAAAACTATTCAAGAGCAAGCATGAAAAACTGGTCTGTAAATTTAGCGACCTGGATTGGCCTGTCTTCTATTCTGATCTGGGCTAGTCTGGTCGCCGTAATGAAACTGATTACTGAATCCACCAGTGCAGTGCAGGGAATTGCTTTAATCTATAGTTTTAGCAGTCTGGCGATTCTGGCATTCACCGGCTTTCCAAAAATCACGCAAATGTCCAAGCGTTATCTGCTCGGTTGTGGCGCTTTATTTGTAGCTTATGAGATTTTATTTCTGGTTGCTGTGGCATGGTCGGATAATCGTGAACAAGTGATGCTGATTGCCATGATTAATTATCTGTGGCCACCCTTGATGATTATTTTTTCGATTTTTGCCCGACAGTTACAGGCCCGCCTCTGGGTAATTCCCGGCTTTCTGCTTGCCGTAATGGGACTGATGCTGGTGGTCAATCCAGAAATCACTAATCTGCCGAAGTTCATGCAGGTTTTAGCTGAAAATCCTTGGGCCTATGGCTTTGCCTTTCTCGGTGCTTTGTTATGGCCTTGCTATTGTGTTCTGACCAGAACCTACGGCCGCGGACAAAATGGTGTACCGATTTTCTTTTTGGTCGCTGTAATCAGCTTATGGCTCTTACATTTAGGATTAAATGAACCTTTTATCATACCCTCATTCAAGCTATGGCTGGGAATTGCAGTGGTAGGCAGTTTGATTGGTATCGCCTATAGTAACTGGAATCAGAGTATGCAATTCGGCAATATCAAGGTGCTGATTTTAGCTACCTATTTTATGCCGATTCTTTCTTCAGTCATGTCGATGCTGATTCTGGATGTCAGACCCGAACTCAGTTTCTGGATCGGGACTGCCTTGGTAAGCGTGGGTGCGATTGTTTGCTGGAAATCCACCTATAATATTTAAAAAATCCTCTCAAGCGAGAGGATTTTTTTATTTATGTCGGAACAGTTCGGACAATGGAAAACTGAGTTTTTCTTCCAGATATTGATCAGTTTCCTGTAATCTAGGTGAGAAATTTTGCATCCAGATGTCATCAGTCTGGGCATTGGTGAGATGGTTTTTGCGTGGCAGTGGATAGGGTAATTGCAGATAAAAATTCCAGAAGCTGACCTGATCCAGATCACGAACCAG
>DFCG01000080.1:11491-15740 GCA_002367455.1 Acinetobacter sp. UBA3060
TTTGACATGATATAGCCAAACAGGTTTTTCAGTAGCTCAAACACCACGGCACTAAACAGACCGGCAATAAAGGCAGATTTAAGCGGTACACTGCGATTCGGGATGGTCCAGTTCAGAATGAAAAATCCGAGTACAGTCAAAGAAAAGGAAATCGCCCAGAGGACAAAGGCGCCATCCAGCTCATAACCGGCAAAGTTATTGCTGAGAATGCTCATGGATGCCACTGTCGAAGAAATCACAAATGCACTGCCGAGTAAAATCGGCCCGAGTGAAATGATGGTCCAGTAACGCATAAAGCCCATAATTCCGCCCCGTGTTTCAGTCACACGCCAAATCCGATTAAACACCGTTTCGATACTGCTGAGCATCAATACTGTCGTCACAAACAGGAACAGAATACCAATGATGGTGAGATTGCTGGATTTATCGGTAAAGGCATTCAGGGCTTTATCAAAGGCAATGGTGGTTTTGGGTAAAAAATTACTATAAATCAGCTGCTGTAATTGCTGCCGCGCAGGTTCTAGGGCTTTAATGGAAGAAATAATCACCAGAAAAACCGTCAGCATCGGCACTACGGCAAACAGAGTCGTATAGGTCAGTGAACCTGCCTGTTCGCGACAGCGGTCTGTTTCAAAGCGTCGAAGTACAAATAAAACAAATTGAAACCAGTGTTTTTCATAGAAAGGTAATTTCTTTAAATACTTAACAATCATCTGCATCCAATCTCAATTTTTTTAATCATCATGAATTTTCATCATCAGCTTAACCAAAAAACTTGCAAAGTATCGTATAGTTTTATTTTTTTAAGTAATGAATAAGAACCATGATGCAACCTTATGTCCTTGTTTTATATTACAGCAAATATGGCTCAACCAAAGAAATGGCGCATCTGATTGCCAATGGAATTGAAGCGGCAGGCGTGGCAGTAAAAATCAGGACAGTTCCAAATATATCCAGCATGGTAAAAGTCGCTGAACCGAGTATTCCGGCAGAAGGGGATATTTACTGTACTCTGGACGATCTGGCGCAATGTGCCGGCCTGGCGCTTGGTTCACCGACCCGTTTTGGCAATATGGCCTCTGAAATGAAATATTTTTGGGATCAGACCACGAGTCTGTGGCTGAATGGAGCGCTACACGGTAAACCGGCTTGCGTGTTTACGGCATCAGGTTCCATGCATGGCGGACAGGAAAGTACTTTGCTGACCATGCTGCCGCCGTTGTTCCATCATGGCATGATGATCATGGGGCTTAGTAACTCAACACCGGCACTCTCGAATACCAAAACTGGTGGTACGCCTTATGGCGCTAGTCATGTCAGCGGCCCACGGCATGATCAGGGCTTGAGTCCGGATGAAAAAATTCTGTGTGAAGTACAAGGCAAGCGTTTAGGTGAAGTGGTACTGAAACTCAATCGAGTCTGAAAAACACTCACAGGAAATGAAGGATGAACTTCATTTCCTGAATTTTATTAGGCTTCTTTTTGATCTTTTTGATCTNNTGATCTTTTTGATCTTTTTGACTAAATCTGTATTTGCATTTCAGACATTGATAATCCTGAAACAGATTACGGTCGACAGAAACCCCGGCTTTTTTCCCCAGAAAATTACCGACCACACCGCCGGTAATTCCGACACTGATTGCACCGACAAAAGTGCCTACGGTTCCGCCGACAATCACACCTAAAGGTCCGGCTACTGTACCAATTGCAGCGCCAATCGATGCACCCGAAGCAGCGCCACCTACAGTCCCTGCAGTTGCACCCGCTGAACTCATGAGAATGCCGCCAATTTTCTTTAAATTCTGTTCATGATCGCGCTGTTCGATATCAGCTGAGCCACATTTAGGACATTGCATAGATTGTTCCATCAAGGATTGAGATGTGCTTGTTTTAGGTTTATCGGAAATAGGATTTTTGCCCTGATCAGCACTTATTCATAACATACAACAACACACTAGATAAGTTTTGAATTCGCAAATCAGAAACATTGCATACTCACTTGATTCTAGTTGAGTTCACGCTAAAACATTGTATTTCAGCTGTAAATATATGCCTTCTTGGTTGATTAACGCAATTCTTAACCTGTCATTGAGGAAATGGCAAATCTCAAGATCATCAGAAATGTTCTTCTCTTATCATTCTAAATATTATGCTCTTAGCTCTTAGAAAGACTATTTCTGGAGTTAAGATGAAAAAGGAAGGGAAGTCGAAAAATATGCAAACGAGTTCTTATCAGGGCTATTAAAATTTTTCTGCCAAAATACACCTGAATATTGGCGTTTCTTTATAAGTCACCTTCATTGTAATTGATTAATTATATTTTAAATAAATCTTGACATTTATCCTTGTTAAATAGAAGTTCTAATAAAATAAAAATTTACGACTTTTAAAATATAAAAAGTATAATAATTCTAATCTTTATTAGATAAATTTTTGATTATTGCCAATATAAAAAATATATTATTTTAATCAAGTTTTTTATATGAATATTATATTCAAAAAAATTTTATATAATGATTTCTTACAAATCACAAATAATAAACAAATTTTTATTTATTAATTAAAAACAATAATTTATATTTTTAATTAAAACAAAAAAATATGTGAATAGGGATATTTTCTACATTTTATAATTTTATGTGATTTAATATTTTTCAGATAAATTTAATCTTACTTAAACGAAAAATTAAATAAATATCTTAAATCAGAGGATATTAAGATTATGAGAATATTAGTTATCAATCTGGGTTTATTAGGTTTATGTTTTCTGAGTAACGCTTATGCCACCTCTGATGAGTGGACTCAGCGTTGGAAATCATCCAGTGCCCGTTCCAATGAGAATCTAGTTCAAGCCAATCTGATCGAACTTAAGGAGTCAGACTATTATTCCGGATTAGGTAAAACCACCGTTCATAGCACCTCAACTACTTCCATCGGGACGGTAAATACCCCGACCAACAATATCAATGTAGAGGGTACAGACAACAGTATCGATATTACGAGTGAGTTGCTGAATGAAGCACCAGTCAATTCAAATACCAACCAAAATCCTCAACGCTGTCTTAATTTAAGTAACAGACCAGGAGAATCACAATGTTGAATTTCTCCTCGACCAGAAGACATATATCTTTCGTGAGTGCCACTGTCCTTTTCAGCTCTTTTTTAACAGGCTGCACGGGTTTAGCGCCCTCAAACAAGAAGCCAGTTAGCCTGGTACAAGGCCCCCCAATTACCGATATTTTTACCCCTTTTGATATGGCTTTATCCTGCCTAAAAGGACAATTACGTAGTGATGTGAGTTTCTCCGTGGGGGCAATTCTGGATCAAACCGGTAAGGATGTAGTTACCAATGGTGGTAGCGGAAAAATGGTGACCCAAGGTGCGGGAGATATGGTGCAATCTGCCTTGTTTCAGGCGGGGGTAAGCTTAATGAACCGGCGTGATCCCCGGATTATCGAAAGCGAAGCCAAGTGGGGCATTCGTGATCCAAGACAAATCCAGGCTTCTGATTATTATGTGACAGGCAGTATTAACAGTCTGGATTTTATTCCGGGTGGTGGTTTTGACATGCAGATCGCTGGTGTCGGTCCGAATTATAGTCAAACCCGGATTATGGTCGGTCTGGATTTATCTTTGACTGATACCCGCAGCAGTAAAGTCGTGGGCAATGTTTCATTGCAGAAGCAAATTGCTGCACAGGATTATGGCTTAAGTGCAGGCAGATTCGGTGGTCGTACACTCTTAAATATTCAGATTGGAAAAGGAGAACGAGAGGCAACTAACTTTGCCTTGCGGCAAATGTTGAATCTGGCCACTTTTGAATTGCTGAGTCAGGTTGTCCCACCCGCCGTATTTGAAAGTTGCCGTGCGCAGATACCGCCAGAGTTTGGTCAATTGAACTTAACCCGAAGTTCTGTCGCTCTGCATAAATACAAGAAAAACCAGCAACAAAATAGTACAGCTTCAAGCAGTGTTGTTCAGGAGTCAGTCTCAAGCCAGGCAGACTCATCCAATGAAAAAAATAAGTCAACCAACTCCCCGAGTAAAGATACAAAACCGCCTAAACAGAAAGAGTCCGAGGTGATTCAAAACCCTGAAGCAGAGCCTGAAATGAGTAAACAGGACTTGATTAAATATATCAGTAAGAAGCAGCGTCCACCTTCTTCAAATGAGAAAAATGAAGAAAAAGATACTCAAGAAAAGGCTGATAAAGAACAAGAAGATGAAAAAACCACAACGCTATGGGAGG
>DFCG01000132.1:0-5801 GCA_002367455.1 Acinetobacter sp. UBA3060
CCTTCTTCGATATTACGTGCAGCACCGAAGAAACGTTTAGGGCGTTCTAAGGCATGTGCATCCACACCACCAGTCAGTACTTTGCCTGATGAAGGAATCACAGTGTTATAAGCACGTGCCAGACGGGTAATCGAGTCAAGCAAAATCACCACATCTTTCTTGTGTTCAACCAGACGTTTTGCTTTTTCAATCACCATTTCAGCGACTTGAACGTGACGTGCAGGAGATTCATCAAAGGTAGAAGCCACGACTTCACCACGAACCGTACGCTCCATCTCAGTCACTTCTTCTGGACGCTCATCAATTAGGAGAACGATCAGAATAACTTCAGGATTATTGCGAACGATGGACTGTGCAATGCTTTGCAGCAGCATGGTTTTACCCGCTTTCGGCGGAGCCACAATAATTGAACGCTGGCCTTTACCAATCGGAGCCACTAAGTCGATCACACGGGTGGTTAAATCTTCAGTGGTGCCATTGCCCAACTCCATCACCAACTGTTCAGTCGGGAATAATGGCGTCAAGTTTTCAAACAGAATCTTGTTACGTGAATTTTCAGGTGTGTCGTAGTTAATTTGATTGACTTTAAGTAAAGCAAAATAACGTTCGCCTTCTTTCGGCGGGCGAATGGTGCCAGTAATGGTGTCGCCAGTACGGAGGTTAAAACGACGAATTTGAGAAGGGCTGACATAGATATCGTCAGGACCTGCTAAATAAGAACCTGCGGCTGAGCGTAAAAAGCCAAAACCATCTGACAAAATTTCTAGAACGCCATCACCAAAAATCTCTTCGCCATTCATTGCATGACGTTTTAAGATGGCAAAAATAATGTCTTGCTTACGGTTACGAGCCATACCTTCGAGGCCCATAAACTCGGCAATCTTGATGAGTTCGCCAATCGGTTTTTTCTTGAGTTCGGTTAAATTCATAGGTGGTCAGATAGAATCAAAGTTCTGAGGTACAGGTTAGAAAGGGAGTAACATTCGGCCGCATACCAGCATTCAAACGAAAGCAATTGAATTTGCAAAAGAACAATTCAGAGATCTGTTTGAGTGTTTCAAAGAAAAATGTGGAAAACAATTTCTATTGCCGAGCGGCATCTTATGTAATGTGTCTTGTAAGAAATTGACAGGATTTAGGATCCTTTATCTCTTGAGTAGCGAATATAAGAGAAAATGCCAGGTTTGTCAATTTATAGCCGAAAAAAATACGCGAGCATGAGTCGCGTATTTTTTACTAAAAATGCTGTGCTTAGATATTGTCATCAATAAATGCAGTCAGTTTAGATTTTGGTGCAGCACCGACTTGAGTCGCAACAACTTCACCATTTTTGAACATCAACAAAGCCGGGATGTTACGGATGTTGAAATTCACAGCAGTTTGTTCGCAAGAAGTTACGTCAACTTTCACGATTTTAACTTTGCCTTGGTATTCATCAGCAAGCACTTCAAGTACAGGTGCGATTGCTTTACATGGTGCACACCAGCCTGCCCAAAAGTCCACCAGTACAGGAACGTCTGATTGAAGAACGTCTGCTTCGAAGTTTGCGTCAGTAGTGTTTACGATGTTGCCAGACATGGAATGTGCTCCAGATTAATATTTTAAAGATAACTAATTATTAGTATTACATAGCCATCTTTAACAATGTAGGGGAATCTGTAAATTTTCAATGCTTAATGTTATTTTGTCTAATGGATGATCACGATAGTGATGATCGTGTCTCACTATTATTCCCGATAAAAAAAAGAATAAGGCATTAAATTGTCGCTACAAATGGCTTTTAAATTGCATGCATGTGAATTACTCTAAGCACAATTCGTTAAAGGTTTATTTCTGGAATGTCTGACTTTTTGATTGATGAAGAATTACTTGCCGCCATCGATATGGGATCAAACAGCTTTCATTTGGCCATCGCCCGTGTAGATCATGGTGAAGTGAAGAAAGTGGCATCAATGTCAGAAAAAGTTCAGCTTGCCGCAGGACTAGACGAAAATAAAAATTTAACCGAAGCCGCACAGCAACGCGGTTTGGCCTGTCTGGCCCGTTTTGTAGGTCGTTTAGGTGCAGTTCAGCCGAACCGATTACGGATTGTGGCGACGAATGCGTTGCGTCAAGCCAAAAACGGCCATGAATTTATTCAGAAAGCCGCAGAAATTTTACCGAAACCGATCGAAATTATTGCCGGTCGTGAAGAAGCCCGTCTGATTTATCTGGGTGTATCGCATACCATGGCCAACAGCGGTCGTCGTTTGGTGGTTGACATCGGTGGCGGTTCAACTGAGCTGATTATCGGTGAAGAATTCGAGCCGATTCATACCGAATCGGTACAAATGGGCTGTGTAGCCTTTACCAAGGCCTATTTTCAGGATGGGGAAATCAGCGCCAAAGCTTTTGATAAAGCAGTCACTGCGGCGCGTAAAGAAATTTCCGGAATTGCCAATACTTATAAAGAAGCCGGTTGGGATGCTGTCGTTGGCTCGAGTGGTACCATTAAAGCCTGCCGCCAGATTTGCGTCAATATGGGCTGGAGCAATGATCGCGAACAGTTGACGCGTGAAGGTTTGGAAAAGCTTAAAGACAAACTACTTAAATATAAATATGTCTCGGACATGGAATTCGAAGGTCTGAAAGATGACCGTCGTGCCGTCTTGCCTGCTGGTATTGCTATTCTCTATGCTGTCTTTGATGTATTGGGAATTGATCATTTGGTCTATTCCGATGGTGCACTACGTGAAGGCGTGATGTATGACTTGCTTGGCCGTTTCAAGCATGAAGATATCCGTGATCGTTCCGTCCATGCCTTGATTGGTCGATATAATGCCGATGCCAAGCAGGCAGAACGTGTGGTTCAGACCGCACAGAAATTGTTTAATGACGTGGCCAGTGAACTCGGGTTGAGTGTTGAAGATAGTGACCTGTTACGTCGTGCCGCCTATCTGCATGAGATTGGTTTGGCCATCAGTCACAGTGGCTATCATCGTCATGGCGCGTATTTATTACAACATTCGGATATTGCCGGTTTCTCGCAAGTTGATCAAAATCATTTGTCACATTTGGTCGCGCACCATCGGCGTAAATTGCGCGCTGATGCCAAGATTGATGTGATGAAAGTCGGTGGATCTAAACTTTTATGGTTATGTTTGCTGCTTCGTCTGTCGGTTTTGGTCAATCACAGTCGTAGCGATGAGATGCTTCCTGCCATTGAACTCAAGGTTGAAAATGCGCAACAATGGCAACTCAGCGTGTCTGGTGATGCCAAGCAATGGCCATTGCTGGTCGCTGAACTGCACGATGAACAGCAGCAATTTAAAAATTGGGAGATTGAACTCTCGATTCAATCCGAACAGTTTGTTAATTAATACCTTTATAGGGATGAAAACGGTTAACCTATGAAAAATAAAGCAACTCCATCAAAAGCATGGGCGACAGTGCAGATTGCACGTCATCCAGAACGTCCACAATTCCTGGACTATGTGGGTGAAATATTCACTGAATTTGATGCTTTACATGGTGACCGCCTATATGGTGATGATGGCGCGATGATCGGTGGTCTGGCTCGTTTCGATGGTCAACCGGTGATGATCGTTGGTCAGCATCGTGGTCGTAGCACCCGTGAAAAATTACAGCATAATTTTGGCATGAGTAACCCAGAAGGTTATCGTAAGGCACAGCGTCTGCTAGACATGGCAGAGCGTTTTAACCTGCCAGTCTTTACTTTTATTGACACTATGGGTGCTTATCCGGGTGTCGGTGCAGAAGAACGTGGTCAGGCTGAAGCGATTGCCACCAGTCTGGCTCAGCTTTCTAATTTGAAAGTACCTGTGATTGCAACTGTACTGGGTGAAGGCGGTTCAGGTGGTGCGCTGGGTATTGGGGTAGCAGATCGTGTGGTGATGCTCTCTCACAGTATTTATTCGGTGATTTCACCGGAAGGCTGTGCCTCAATTCTTTGGAAAACCGCTGAAAAAGCTGAACAGGCTAGTGAAGCCTTGGCTCTGACTGCAGAAAAATTGCAGAAAATGGGTATTGTAGAATATGTGGTGGATGAAGGTGAGGGTGCTCACTTAAATCCGGATCAGGTCATGAACAGCTTGAAAGCAGTGCTGAAAGAAGCTTTGAACGAACTGCAACTAATGGAAGCGCAAGCACGATGCGAAGCACGTTACCAACGTTTAATGAAGTTTGGCAGCGACAATTTAGGTCTGGTTTCTTAAAACAGCTGCAGGACTTTCCTGCAGAGACAAAATTTCTCATCGGATGCAGTGGCGGCGTAGATTCTATGCTGTTGCTGCATCTGATGTTTTTTTTATGCCCGCAAAAAGTCCGGGCAATCTATGTCGATCATCAGCTGCAAAGTATCAGTAGTACATGGGGCACTTTTGTCCAGCAGCAGTGTCAGCAACTGAATATTCCCTGCATCATCCAGCCCGTCAATGTCGCCAGTGGCAATCTGGAACAGCAAGCGCGCAATTCACGTTATCAGGCCTATCTGCAACATTTGCAAGCGGATGAAATTTTGGTGTTAGCGCATCATCAGCAGGATCAGGCGGAAACCCTGATGTTGCGTTTATTGTCTGGCACAGGCGTGGATGGTTTGGCTGCAATGAAACAGCTGGATATACGTGAAAATTTCACGATTTGGCGGCCGTTGCTGGATATTTCCCGTGAGCAGATTTGCCAATGGGCATCAGACCTGAATGTTCAGAATATTGAAGATCCGACCAATGCTGATACCCATTATGATCGGGCCTGGGCACGCCAGACCCTGTGGCCGCTATTAAGCCAACGTTATCCTAAAATGCAAGCTGCCTTGGTGCGAACCAGTGAGTTAATGCAGGATGCTCAAGACATTTTACAAGAAGTGCTGCAACAGGATTTAGCATCTTGTGGAACTGAAACGCAGCTCGACCTTGGTAAATTTCTACAGCTTTCAAAATCACGACAACGTCAATTACTCTCTGCCTGGATGAAAGGTAAAGAACAGTATCGTCCATCCTTAGATATGGTGGAGCGTTTGCAACGCGAAGTGATTTATGCCAAACAAGATGCTCAGGCGGCATTGCATTGGCAAGGCTTTTACTATGTACGCTATCAGCAGCAATTATATCGTCTGACCGCAGAGACTTATTTAGCTGATCAGCAACAAGTTCAAACTAGCCCGAAAACTATAAAATTTGCTTTAAAAGACAGCGTACAGGTTTTGTCAGGGAAATTTATCATCGCGCCTGCACAGCTCGGTTTATCTCCTGCATTGTTGCAGCAAACTTTGCATTTGCAGCAGCGGCAGGGTGGCGAAAAAATTCATTTATATGGCCGTGTCGGTACCTGGCCACTGAAAAAAGCCATTCAGGAAGCGCAAATATTTCCCTGGGCTCGGCATACTATTCAAATATTAAGCACAGATAATGTTATGCTAGGCGTGTTTACCCCTAAAGGATTTTGGTTGGCCCAATCTGCATATTGTGAAGCAGGCGGATGGCTGCCGATTTCGGTTTTTTCAACTTTAGAACTCAACGATGAGCATTGAACATGAGTGCAGCTTTAAATTGTAATATCTGTTTTATTGGTGGCGGTAATATGGCCCAAGCCTTAATTGGCGGTCTGATTTCACGTGGTTTGCCAGCAACACGTATTACAGTTTCTGATCCGGTCGAAAAAGTCCGTGCTTTATTGGCGGAAAAAGAAATTAATGTGACCGGGGAGAATAGTGCTGCAATTCAGGATGCAGATATCGTTGTATTGGCGGTAAAACCTCAGGTTTTGGCTCAAGTACTGCAACCTTTAAAAGGTCTGGTTAATAA
>DFCG01000132.1:5948-19581 GCA_002367455.1 Acinetobacter sp. UBA3060
TCAGTTTAATTTTTAGGAACGTTCAAGTATGGGTGCAAATTCTGCGCTAATTTTTGGCATTATCATTAACGTCTCGATTTTGCTCGTATTCTTCCGATTTTTAATGCAACTGGCAGCGGTCAGTCCTTACAATCCTGTGGTTCTTTCTACTGTGAAAGCCACTAAAATTGTAGATGTATTTGGTCGAATTTTCCCAACCTTGGCCAAAGGCCGAGTCAGTACTGCTGCTTTGGCATTATTGGTCGTGCTCTATCTGCTTAAAATTTTTGGCATGATGTATCTGTCAGGGGGGACGCCGAATGGGCCTGTCCATCTGATTATTTTGACTTTTGTCACCATGATGCAGGATTTGATCCGTTTCTGTCGTTATTTGATTTTCGCTACCATTATTTTAAGCTGGGTGGTGATGTTTACCCAGTCTCGTTCGCCTTATATTGAAGTCGTGCAAGAGCTGGCTGAGCCTTTACTGGCACCTTTCCGCCGGATTATGCCAAATATGGGCATGATTGACCTTTCTCCAATCTTCGCCATTTTGACTTTAATTATTATCGAAATGATTATGAACCAGGTGGCGATTGTACTGCTTACTGGTCTTTAATTGGATCCAAATAAAAAGGACGCTGAGGCGTCCTTTTTATTTGCTCCTCCCTTTAGAAAAGGGAAGTTGGGAGGGATTTGTTAAACTTCCCAAACCGTGAACAAGTTTTAATCGAAGTACAAGAAGAAGATGGGATATTAACCTCTCCCTAACCCTCTCCTGGAAGGAGAGGGAACTTGGATACTCTGAACCAGTAATGCTGCTGATTTCCTAAAAATAGAAAAATATGCGTTCGAAACTTGATAGCAGAAAAGATTTTAATATCGCTGCCTGTAGATGAGGATTATAAATTAAAATCCCCTCCATCCCCTTGCGGAATATATTCCTCACCTCCTATAAGGAAGACGGGGTTAAAGGCGCATTAATGCGCTTCATCCCAGTTTTTGCCTTTACCCACTTCTACCACCAATGGTACAGAAATCTGCAATACCGATTGCATCACTTCAGCCAGTTTAGGTGCCAGTTCATCGGCAATGTCTTCATCGACTTCAAACACCAGTTCATCGTGAACTTGCAGCAGCATTTTGGCCTGATCTTTCGGCAACATCTTGTCGACTTCAATCATTGCCATTTTAATAATGTCTGCGGCCGAACCTTGTAGCGGGGCATTAATCGCAGCACGTTCTGCCGCTTTACGCACCATCATATTACGGGCATCGATATCTGGGGTATATAAACGGCGTCCGAGCAAGGTTTCAACAAAACCCTGTTCTAATGCGACCTGACGGGTACGCTGCATATAGTCATAAATGCCCGGATAACTGTGGAAATACTGCTTGATATAATCCTGTGATTCCTGACGGGTAAAACCTAACTGTCGGATCAGACCAAACTCGGACATGCCGTAAAGTAGGCCGAAGTTGACGGCCTTGGCCTGACGGCGCTGGTCATTGGTCACTTCTTCCAACGGAATGCCTAGAACCTCCGCTGCGGTACGGCGGTGTACATCCTGACCATGAATAAATGCATCCAGCAGGGCTTCATCCTGAGATAAGTGGGCCATGAGACGCAATTCAATTTGTGAGTAATCGGCTGCCAGCAAAACACGACCTTCCGGTGCCACAAACGCCTTGCGAATTTGACGGCCAATTTCGGCACGAATCGGAATATTCTGCAGGTTTGGATCAGTCGATGATAAACGGCCAGTTGCAGTCAATGCCTGGTGGTAACTGGTATGCACACGGTGGGTATCAGGATTAGCCTGTTTGCATAAGCCATCGGTATAAGTGCTTTTCAGCTTGGACAAACCACGATATTCCAGAATCAGCTGGGCAATCGGATGTTCAATTTTTTCCAGTACACTTTCACTGGTGCTGTATTGTCCGGTGGTGGTTTTTTTACCGCCTTTTAGCCCCAGCTTTTCAAATAACACTTCACCGACTTGTTTAGGTGAGCTGACATTAAAGCTTTCACCGGCAATTTCCATAATCTGGTTTTCCAGATTTTGCATGGTATTGGAAAATTCGCCCCCAAGCTGATCCAGAAAAGCCAGATCCAGTTCGATGCCGTTTTCTTCCATTTGTGTCAGTATGCGTGCGACTGGCATTTCAATATTCAGCAGGATGTTGAGCAGTTCTGGATGGACTTTGAGTTTTTCATGCAGCACTTCATACAGACGATAAGTGACATGAGCATCTTCTGCGGCATAATGTGCTGCAGTTTCAAGTGGAATCTGGTTGAAGGTCTTTTGTTTAGCACCTTTACCGGCCACTTGTTCATAAGTCGTGGTCAGATGACTCAAATACAGACGGGCCACATCATCCATGCCATGACGGGTCGCGACAGAATTCAGGACATAGGAAGCCAGCATGGTATCGAAATACCAGCCTGCCAGATGAATGCCATGATTTTCCAGTACATGTGCATCATATTTCAGATGATGCCCAATTTTCTTTACAGACTCATCTTCCAGAATTGGTTTGATCTGCGCCAGAATTACTTCACGATTCAGCTGCTCCGGTGCGCCTTCATAATCATGTGCCAAGGGAACATAATAAGCATTCTGCGCATCGAAGGCGACCGAGAAACCGACAATCTGTGCAATACGATAATCCAAACTGGTGGTTTCGGTATCAAAGGCAAAACGTTTTTCGGTACTTAGGCGCTCAAACAGTGTGTCCCAGTCCTGCTGGCTTAATACTGTGTGGTAGGTCGCTTGACCTAGCTGGTCATCACTGCTGGTTACAGACGCATGGTCTTCCAGAGGTTCTGGTGCTGTAACCGCTTTGGCGTTAATAGATTTTGCCGCCTGCTGGTAATTTGAATTATTCGGGTTGTTCGGGTGATCTAAGGACTGCAGCTGGTTACGGAATTCCAGCTCGGTGTACAAATGACGTAAGGTCTCGACATTCGGCTCACCCAGTTTTAAATCGTCATAACCAAAGTTAAGATCCAGATCGATGACAATACTGGCCAGTTGATGGTCCAGTGCAATGCCATCGACATGTTCTTTAATATTTTGACCGACTTTGCCTTTGATCTTGTCGACATTTTCTAAAATGCCGCCGATCGAGCCATATTCAGTGAGCAGTTTTGCTGCCGTTTTGGCACCTACACCTGGCACGCCCATAATGCCATCTGATGCATCGCCCATCAGGGTGAGATAGTCAATAATCTGATTCGGCCAGACGCCAAACTTTTCAAACACACCGTCGACATCCAGCGGTTTTTCTTTAAAGCTGTCTTCCAGGGTGACTTTTTCGGTCACCAGTTGTGCCATATCTTTATCGCCCGTAGAGATCAGCACCTGATGTCCCATTGCCTCGGCACGTTTGGCCAGTGTCCCGATAATGTCATCGGCTTCGGCACCTGGCAAGGTATGCAGGGGAATGCCCAAAGCACGGATCAAGGCATGCAGATAAGGAATCTGTTCGGATAATTCCGTTGGCATACTCGGACGGTCACCTTTATAAATCGGTGACAGCTCATGCCGGAAGGTCGGTTCTGGAGTATCGAAAATCACCGCCATATGGGTCGGTTGGGTCCGGCGCATCAGTTTTTGAATAGCAGAAATCGCACCACGAATTGCATTGGTATGTAAACCGGTTGACGTGGTTAATGGTGGCAGTGCGTGAAAGGCACGAAATAAAAAGTAAGAGCCATCGACCAAGACAAATGGTGGCATGTAATCAATTCCTTATTCAAAATACAGCGCTATTGTACGTGATTTTTACTGCGCTCGCTGAGGCGAGTCTGAGTTTACAGCTTAGCGAATATCGGCTGAAGATGAAATAAGCAGCACAAGCTGTTGTATGATGGAATGATTCAGGAAAGAGAAATATAAGAATGGCTGCAGGACGGAATGAGTTACGCATGATCTGGCTGATTACCCTGCTGATTGCCGGGATCAGTGCCTGGTATCTAGGTTATCAGATTGTAACTTATCTGTGTGGTTTAGGTTTTATCTTTAGCGTGATGCAATATGTCACTGCGGTAGAANNTCTAAAGTTCCTTTATATATTTCTTCAATTACTGCCATTGTTGGTGGACTGGCTGAACTGGATTGGCTGATGGGCATCGGGATTACGGCATGGGTATTCTTTTTGCTCAGGTGGCTGCAACGTCTGGAAGGGCGCTTGATACAGCTGCAATCCCATTCTGCCAATCCCTTACAGCGATCACCGGATCGATCCGATTCTGTTCCATTCGTGAAAACTGAATCTGCCCAAGAGGTAAACTACTCTCCTCATCTGGTAGATCAACTGCAGCGCTGGCTTTTCCAGGGGAATCCAGTCTTAAAAGTCGCGATTAGTATTTTGGTGATTGGGATTATTTTACTGCTGCGTTTTGCCACTGAGCACTGGCAACTCAGTCTGGCTGCAAAATTGAGCCTGGTTGCACTGGCAAGTGGGTGTATAGCAGGTCTGGGTTATCGCCTGGTGCAGAAAAATCGGAGTTTTGCTCTGGCACTGGAAGGACTGGGTTTAGGGAGTCTGTTCCTGACCTTATTTTTTGCCTATTACAATCTGGTGATTCCCACGTTAGCGTTGGCAACATTGCTATTTCTCATTATTCTGGCCATCACTCTATATTTAAGTCTGAAACAGGAAAGCATCGAACTGGCCTTGATGGCTTTGCTGATTGCTTATCTGGCGCCGTTTACCTTACCGACCCGCGATGCTTCTGCCGTTGAGCTGATTAGCTATTATTTGCTGATCAATATCGGGGTGGCAGTGCTGAGCAGTTTCCGACCATGGAAGATTCTCAATCAAATTGCCTTTTTAGTGACGGCTGTCGTTGGCGGGATATATAGCCTGATTCATGGTTATACATATGAGCGTTATGCCATGACTGCGCTGATTCTGGCACATAGTGCACTGTTTATCTGGCTAGGTTTCCGCTTTAGCCAGTTGCTGGCACGACAGGATCTCTCACGGTTTCAGTTAAAACCGGTATTGGACTTAGCGCTGATTTTTGCTGCCCCTATTACCGCTTATATTTTTCTGTATCTGATTCATTTTAATCAGCCCAATCAAAAACTCTGGCAAGCTGGATTAAGCCTGTTCTTTGCACTGGTCTTTGCCGCTTGCTGGACACTGCTGCNNTGGGCCTTGGAAAAAAATGTCCGGGTAGCACACTATCTGAGCATGGGCTTATTGCTGATGGCCGGATTCAGCAGCCTGTATTATCTGGTCGAGATTAATCCAACACCGCGAATAATTTTCTGGATTTTGAGTCTGTGCTATGTGGCAGTCGTGGTCATCAGTCAGCTTAAAAAGCAGTACCAGCAGCAGATGAATAGTCTGAGTGTCAGTTTTTTAAGCAGCCTAAGTGTCGCGGCCAGTTTGATGCTATTTGCCTTGCTGGAAGATGAATTTCCGAGTCAGCATGCCTATGTGCTGAGTTTATTTATCATCACACTGGGTTATGTAATGTTCAATGAAATGATCCTGCGCAAAAATCAGGAGTGGTCATGGTTACTGCCGAAGTGGAGTGGCATCTCGCCCTTGCTGGTCATTGCGGCGATTCTAACTCTGGATCACAGTCAGAATGCGGTGATTGTCTGGAATAGTGATCTGGAACGTGGGGTTTCTGCACTTTCAGCGATATTGTTGGCCATTCTGTGGCTTAGACCGCTGGCTGGCTTGCAGCTCTCCAAGGAATGGGTGAGTTTTGGTGTTTTTAGCAGTCTGGCTTTGGCAAGTGTATGCCTGATCTCAAATATGCCCTATCTGAGCATGGTGATTTTGCCTTTATTCTTCTGCCTGTGGTGCTATCGGCAGGATGTGCAGTCAGGTTGGCAGCAGCTTTGGCAAACCAAGAGCTGTTTATTGCTGATGGCAACTTGGCTGGTTTGTTCACAGCTGTTTAGCCAGCAAGCCTTTCAATATTACTGGCTGCCGATTCTGAATCCTTTTGACCTGATCAGTATCGCCATGTTTGCCAGTTTTATCTGGATGCTGTTACAGCAAATCAAGGTGGGACGTGATAAAGGCATGATCGCAGTTTTAATGGTACTAAGTCTGTTATGGCTTTCCAGTTATATTGTTTTAAGAGCTTTACATGTGTACCTGCAGACGCCGTTTAATGAGCTGGCATTATGGAGCAATGCGACGGTTCAGCTTAGTCTGACCATACTTTGGGTATTACTCGCCTGGATTACCATGTGGACAGCAACGCTCAAAAAACTGAAACTGATGTGGATTTTAGGCGGCAGTATTCTGGTGATTGTGACCTTGAAGCTCGTACTATTTGACCTGTCACATATTGGCACCCTGACCCGGGTGATTTCCTTCTTGCTGGCGGGCGGGGTGATGCTACTGATTGCTTATATTGCGCCGATGCCGGAGAGGGAGCTTTGAATCCTCTCCCTAACCCTCTCCTTTAAAAAGGAGAGGGAATCTAAGGGTTATTTCAGATCAGGCTCTCTTTTGAGGGCCTTTTCATTGGCATATTGATCGATTTCTTCATTTTCCAAAGGACGGGAAAGTGGATGATCGACAAAGCCCATTTTTGGCACCGGAATTTCAATCTGGTTATCGACAAAGCCGTTGCGAATCCGTTCCTGCATTTCATCACGAACTTTCAGGTAGTTTTCCTGTTGGCACCACACTGCAAACAGCAGTTCAATCGAAGATTCACGGAAAGCGGTAACGGTGACTGCAGGTTTCGGGTCGGCCAGTACCAGTGGATATTTATTGGCAACGTCCAGCAGAACTTCGCGTACCTTGATAATATTTTCATGGAAATTGATCGCCAACGTAATCGGAATCCGCCGTATCGGAAATTTCGACAAGTTCTGCACCGGTGCCCGAATTAGCTGTTCATTCGGTAAACGCACATAGATATTATCTTGGGTCAAAAGTTTAACCGAGAGCAGATCAATCGAAATCACTTCGCCTTCAATGGTATGCCCACGAATCAAGGTAATCTGGATGGTATCACCGACTTCAAAAGAACCTTCACCAATCAGGAACAGACCACTGATCAGGTTGGATGCTGAGGTTTGCGAAGCAAAACCCAGTGCGACCGTTAAAATCCCTGCAGCGCCAAGGAAGACACTGAGTTTAAAACCGGCTTCTTTCAGACTAGCCATCACAAACAGCAGGAAGATAAAATAGAAAATTCCGCGGCGCCAGACCAGTTTCTGATGGGCATTAAAACGGACACCAATGGTGCGAATAAAGGTATTGGAAATAAAGCGTGCGATCAGGAAACCAATAAAGCACAACACCACCGCCACCAGAACTTCGGTCAAACGGTCGGTATTGATATTGGTAAATACTCCCTTCAGGCTGTTGGTGACTTCGGTCGGAATATTTGAACTTGGCATCAGACGCCCTTAGAAAAATGAATCAAACATATTAAATAACGCACCTGCCGGATCGCGCGGTGGATGCAGATAGGCCACTTCACCAGCATTTGGTGGTGTGCGGTTTTCGACCCGAATCCGTGGTGGACGATCCGAACTTTCATGCAAAACGCGGATTTGTGAGGTCCATAAGCGGCCGGTACTTTCACTGTAAAAAAGCGGCAGGGCAGGCACTGGCACATTCATTCGGTCAAAGCGCAATTGCTGGTTACTGGTATTGTGAAACTCAATCGGCGTGACTGCACGAAAGGCTCGCGGATGTAACTGTTTCAGTTCGGTTCTGCCATCGACTGCGGTGGCATAACAGATTTCCCCCGAACGGTGATTGGGTCCAAACCAGGTGTCTTTTGGCAAGATTACCGGCAAATCGAAAATCGGTTCGCGCTGCCCCTCGACAAAACCGGCAATCCATAAGGGCGTGCTGATATAAAGCGTACCGCGCTGTCCGGCAGGAATATAAATCGGATCGACTGGTTTAATCACCACAGAACGGTCTGCAAGGCGTGGCATCAGTTGCAATTTGTTTTGCGTGGATTTGAACATATAGCGTTCAATTTTCACAGGTGGGGGAAAGGCAAAATTCGGATCATCAATCTGATGCCATTGCTGTTCATAATCGTATTGCACAGAAGGGCGGAAATATTCCAGTCGCCATTCCTGAATCCCTCGGGTCAGCCGAAACAGCAAGGAGCCAAACTGCCAGGCTTTAGACTGATTTATTTCAAAATTCTGTTCTCCCCACCAGCGCATTTTCGCTGTATTCGGGATTAATTCATCTTTATCTCGCGGCAATCTTGGCACCCTTTCTTGCTAAATCTTTGAAAACATACTTCACGCTGTCATATGCTTAGAGTACACTCAATTTAAATTTTTTCATCATTATTATAATCCGCGATGCAAGTACTTAAACAATTACAAATCCCATATAGCTTCGCCAAGCGCCATGGTGTGCTGTTGCGTTATGAGGGAGATCAGGCCTTTATTCTGCGTCGTGACAATACCTCGATGCTTGCATTGCAGGAAGCTCGCCGTCTGCTCGGTTATCCGGCTCATTTTCAACTCTGTAGCGAACAGGAATTTAACCAGTTACTCAGTTCCAGTTTTGCCGGCGATAGCGGCGAATCGCAACAGGTCGCTGCCGGTCTGGAAGATCATCCGGATTTACTCAGTCTGGCTGATTCGGTACCGGAAGCTGAAGACCTGATGGATCAGGAAGATGATGCGCCAATTGTACGTCTGATCAATGCGCTATTATCCGAAGCAATTCGTGTTGGGGCTTCCGATATTCATATTGAATCTTTTGAGAAAAAACTGTCGGTGCGTTTACGGGTCGATGGCCAGTTACGCGAAATTGTCCAGCCACGCCGTGAACTGGCCCCGCTTCTGGTTTCACGGATTAAAGTCATGGCCAAACTGGATATTGCCGAAAAACGTATTCCGCAAGATGGCCGTATTTCCTTGCGTCTGGCAGGGCGTGAAGTCGATGTGCGTGTATCCACCTTGCCATCTTCTTATGGGGAGCGGGTGGTGATGCGTTTGCTGGACAAGCAGGCCGGCCGTTTGAACATGACCCATTTGGGTCTGATGAATAATGACTATGATCGACTCAAGACTCTAGTGCATCGCCCACATGGAATTATTTTGGTAACCGGCCCGACCGGTTCGGGTAAAACCACCACCTTATATGCGGCACTTTCTGACCTGAATGACGGTTCTAAAAACATCCTCACGGCTGAAGATCCGATTGAATATCAACTGGAAGGCATTGGACAAACGCAGGTCAATACCAAAGTCGATATGACTTTTGCCCGTGCGTTAAAAGCCATGTTGCGTCAGGACCCGGATGTGGTCATGGTTGGTGAGATTCGTGATCTGGAAACCGCAGAAATTGCAGTACAGGCATCCCTGACAGGACATCTGGTGTTATCCACCTTGCATACCAATACTGCCATTGGTGCGGTTACGCGCCTGAAAGATATGGGGATTGAGCCATTTTTGCTTTCCAGTTCTTTAATCGGGGTAATAGCCCAACGTCTGGTGCGTACCTTGTGTCCACATTGCGCGACCTGGCATGAAGCAGATGCTTTCGAAAAGAATCTATTTGGTAATATTGAGCATCCCCAAGATTTAAGATTACCGCAACCTCAAGGCTGTGAACGTTGTGGCAATACTGGCTTTAGTGGTCGTACCGCGATTTATGAAATTGTGCCAGTCGATGATCATATGCGCCGTTTGATTCATGGTAATGCGGCTGAATATGAAATCGAAAGTTATGCACGTCAGCAGTCAGGTTCTATTCGCGATGATGGTCTGCGTAAAGTACTGGCCGGAAAAACCACGATTGAAGAAGTATTGCGAGTAACCAACGAAGCAGTAGAATAATTTTTTAATCTGCTCGCTTTATCATAATGGTCGTCAGGACTTTTGGATATTTACCAGAGACTGACGATTTTTTTCATGAGTTGTGCACGAAAAGGTGCAGTCGGATTTCCCGGATTACGCAGAGTTTCATTTTCATAAAAGTTCTGCCAGGCTTGTGCCATTGCTAAACTCAGTCCTTCCTGTTTCATTGTTTCAACATCTGCCTGAGTAATATTGAGAAAACGGGCTTCAGCATCTTTGGGGCCAGCGCCCCAGCCAATAATCCCTTTACCAAATTCAGGCAGAATCATATTGTTGGGTGTTGCAGGAATGGGTAGGCGTTCAATTTCAGTATTGAGCAGAGATTTTATTTTCGGACGGATTTTTTCTGAGAGATAAAGATCTGCAAAAGAGGTTGTAGCAGTGAGGAGCAGGAGAGAATTCAGAAGAACTAGTTTTAACATCAATATAAATCGAATAAATGTAAATAAGAATCATTATATATAGGTTATTAGGTTTTTGCTGCAGTTTTCAAGTGGGGAAAAGAAGTAGCTTTTGACAAAAGATGAAGCGGGTAAATTTTGAAATTTATAATTGAAGTCTAGCTATCCTGAAACTTTTTTCAGGATAGCTGTTAAATAAAAAAATTAAGTAATTACGTTTAAGTTCACATCAATATTATTACGGGTCGCATTTGAGTATGGACAGACAATATGCGCAGCATCCACCAATTTTTTTGCTTCTTCCTGATCCATGCCTTCAAGATGGATGTTTAATGTCACTTCGATCCCGAACCCGGTAGGAATCGGACCAATCCCAACATCACCTTCAATATAGGCATCTTTACTGATATTGAGCTTGTCACGATTGGCAACAAATTTCATTGCACCCAAGAAACAGGCGGAATAACCTGCGGCAAAGAGCTGTTCAGGATTGGTTCCACCGCCTGGTCCCCCCATTTCTTTAGGTACGGCCAATTGGACGTCCAGAATCTGATCGTCAGAAATGGCGCGGCCATCACGGCCCCCTGTGGCTTTGGCATGTGCGGTATAGACGGCTTTTTCTAATGACATGAGTTAAATCCCTGTTTATTTTTCGTAGAGCTTCTATGCTCGGTGATTTCACCTGAAGAATAAGCAGGGATTTTGTTATTTTATGCAAGCAAATGAAACGATTCAGGAAAGTTGAAGAAGTCTACGGTGTTGCATTAAAGGCATGGATTCACGCACTTTTTGCTGTTCATTTAAATCAAAGTTGACGGTAATAAGTTGAGCATCTTCTGCATGAATCATATTGAGAAGTTGTCCACGACTATTGGTGGCGGCTGCATGTCCCCAAGTCTGACGTTTTTCACCGTGCCAGCCTTGTTGAGCTGCGCCAAGCACCGAACATTGGCTATCTAGAGCACGTGTTTGCAGAAGAAGCTGCCAGTGCATTTCACCTGTGGTATAGGTAAAAGCAGAAGGTGCGGTCAAGAGGTTTGCACCTTTGGCTCGTAGATTTAACGCTAGTTCCGGAAAACGCAGATCATAACAGACCATTAAACCAATATTACCAAAAGGGGTTTTGGCTACGACAACATCTGTGCCGGGCTCAAAGAACTTGGATTCCTGATAACCGCCTACAGCATCACCGACTTGCACATCAAACAAGTGAATTTTGTCATAACGCGCTTCGGTCCGTTCCGGACTGATACACAGGCTAACGGTACGCACGCGGCCATCTTCAATGATCGAACCATCCGGACGATAAGGGCAGGGTAATGTACCAGCGACGATCCAGGTGTCATATTGATGGGCAAGTTGTTCCAGACGCTGCTGAATCACTTCAAATTGTGCAGCAGTTTCACGCTGTTTTCCTGCGGCAAAACAGACAAAGTTTTCCGGGAAAACAATCAGTTCAGCTCCATTGGCCTTACTTTGTTGAATTAAAGATTCAATCTCCACGAAATTGGCATCAATTTCATTTTGAGAATTCATTTGTACAACAGAAAGTAAAGTCATAGGGTCCTCTTATAAGATGGTTATACCTTTTGCTCGGAAATTTTATCTAAATTGTCTTGCTCTTTCTGTAGCTGTTTGACTAAAGGTTCAAACATGTTCTGATTGCTTTGATTCAGTTTCATCAAGGTTTTATGCGCATCCAGAACCGTATTCAGCATATTTTGATGCGTGACATATTCTTCCATCAGCGCACGTGTGCAGACATTTGGATCACCACAATAATTCAGAATCACAAACACTTGGCTCAATCCCATACTGTTGGCCAAAGTGGTAATGTCAGAATTGGTAGAAAGCATGACAGCCTGAATATTGTGTACTTGCTTGAGTTTGAGTCCTAGTTTCGCTAAAACACCCAGTACGGTACTGTCAATGAAACTGGTTTCGGTGAGATCAACGATAGCGCCAACTACGTTGTCTTGCTGTTCAATTTTGTTCAGTAATTTGTCTAGACTAATACAAGATTGGGCACGCACTTCGCCGATAAGCTTAAAAATATGCGTTCCGTCCAGACTTGCATATTCAACATGACCTGTTGACATATAAATGCCATTTGCAGAGAAGGATATTAAATTATCCCATAGGGTGTATTGATACTCAAGTAGCTGAAAGTAGTAATCAAATTAAGTGCTTATAAAGCCTGTAAATATACTGCTAATTTACGCGGATAAAGCTTAAAAAGGCGATATCGTCGGCCACATGTTCCGGAGCCTGAAAAGATTGATTCTGTAAATGGTGTAATAATTGCGAGAATTGTTCATTTAAACCNNAATACATGGGTTTCCAGATTAAGAATCCCGGCAATCATGGTGATGTGCTTTTCAATATTTTCCTGCATCAGCATGCCGTTCAGCTTCTTGATCAGCTCGCGCGGCGTCTTGGAGCGACCATGGAAAGCAGCCATCCAGGACGTGAGCAAACTACTGGTGACGCCATGTCCGGATACATCGGCCAAATAGAAAATCACTTCTTTGTCGCTGATTTTCCAATAATCATACCAATCCCCTGAAAGATAGGCTGAAGGCTGAAAATAGGTTTCGACCTCGTAATTGGTCAGTTCAATAGGATTCGGTAACAATTTTTTTTGTAGTTCTGCAGCAGAAGGCAGGTCACGGCTATCCTGGTTACGCTTATATTGTGCATCAATTTTTTGTAATGCCAGATCTGGATTCTCGGGAAGCTTGTTCCAGATCCAGCCGGCTAAAGCACCTTGTTCCCAGGCCTGAGCCAAAGCAGTACCTTCATTTTCTAAGGCCAGTACAATCGTAGGCAGATTCCACTTATATTTCAGATAATCATGTACATCTGCAATCGCAATAATCGTAGAGTCATACAGTTCATGATCATCCAGATAGATCATCTGAACATGNNTATAAGATGTACTATAACAAGCAAAGTATTGCTAGCGAACAGATTTTCACTAGCAATCATACATGAAGCTTAAACTTAAAGATCTTCGTTTGAAGATTCAATGCTGCTATCACTAGAAGGTATATCATCAGAATTTTCATCTTCAAAATCATCTTCTAGGAACAGCGTATCTTGTTCTGTACCTTTCTTTTCTGCAATTGCATAATTGGTACGTTGCAAATAAATATCGCGAATCTGCGCATAACGATCACCCGTCAGCACCCCTTCAACGTCCAGTATTTCTGAACGGGTATCGATGGCACGCCCAAACTGATCTGTCCAGTAAAGTCCATCTTCATCTTCGAGAATGTATTTTTGTGGACGAGCCTGACTATCTACAGCAGTACCGATCACCCCACGGACAGAACTTGGACCTAAAAATGGCAACATGATATAAGGGCCAGAAGGCACGCCATAATACCCTAAGGTAATTCCAAATTTTTCCTCTTCATG
>DFCG01000132.1:19597-19989 GCA_002367455.1 Acinetobacter sp. UBA3060
GCACTGGCATCAACTTTCAGTTGCGTTTGTAATTGTTGCGCTTTGGTCGAGATTTTTGTTCTAAGCGGCGTTTTTGCAGGCTCGTTTTCCAGATTTTCCACATCGGTGGCCACCTCGGCGAAAACATGTGCGCTTGAGGCTAAAGAAAATAAGCATATAGATAAGTAAATAGAACGATGCATAAGGTAACCTGAGGCCTTTTCTGTGTAAGTAGCACTACTTATTAGTATGAAAATAATAAACGTTATATTCACGAATAGACATCATTTAAGCAAATTTGTATAAAAAATGAATGAAAACACACGAAAAGCTTAAAAAATATACATACAAAATGATTTTCTCAAAAAGGGGGTTGCAAGGGCTCTGAAATGCTGTAGAATGCACATCCATCG
>DFCG01000098.1:0-8596 GCA_002367455.1 Acinetobacter sp. UBA3060
ATTGGGAAGTGCGTTTGATTGAAGTTGAGCAGGAAGGGAAAATTAGACGTTATATCACTTTATTAATGAACCCAAAGACATAGCCACTGATAGGCTTGGCGAAGCTTTATGCTCAGCGCTGGGAAATAAAAATGTGTTACCGAGAAATCAAAAGTGATTTACAGGAGGGCAAGCATTTGAGGAACAAGCAACCTGATTTAGTTTGTCAATAATTATGGGGGGCTTTATTGCCTACAATATTCTAAGAAGACAAATGAAACATATGGCTCAACGTGCAAAATTCAGTCCTTTGAGAATCAGCTTTCATATTGCATCTATTGGCATTCTGAATATATTAAGATTCGACTCTTTAGACTCCGCAGGTAATTTACCTAAACATTTAGAAAGTTTACTGGAAAAATCTAAGAGATATGTTTTGCCTGAGAGGGGAGTGAGGAGTTGCCCACGAGTTGTGAAAGGGACACCACAGAAATACCCAAAAAAATGCCAGTCAATTTCTTAACTGACCGGCATTCCTTTAATTAAGGGCTTTCAGATGATTCAGATTTTTTGTCTTTCTCATTTCCATAATCTAAAGCAACCTGTTGCGCTTCGGCGGCGGCAGTTGCTTCTATTGGAATGGATTCATCTGCAATAGCTACTGTTCCAGTAAATCCAAATAAGCTCAGGATTAGAATCTTTGAATACTTTTCCATCTGAATTTCCTCTATGTTTCTAAAACTTAATTTCAGTGTAGAGGCTAAGTTTAAATTCCGATGTATGAGCTATGTCTGCGTATGTAAGATATTCAGGATCCAAGTTATAGAACCTTGGGTTTAGGTAAGAATACTTATCGGATGAGTTTTTTTGTAGCGTTAATTGGCCAAATACAGACCGATTTTCTTAAAAATCTTTTATAGCGAAGATAATTTAATGGCAAATTATAAAAAGAGCATAGCAATGGTCAACTGCGGTAATCCCCCCTACAATAAAATCCAAGAAGACATAAACAATATGGAACCAACTACGATGAAATGGATCGGCAATAATATTGAGTTAAATGACATGCAGGGTGTCCATACTTTCTTATTAAGTTTAGAAGAAGAAGGTGGTGTTGATTAATCGCGGTATGTCATGAGTCTTATACAGGATATCGCCCAGTACATAAGGTTAAGTTTGAAAAGAATTAGCACCTCCTCTGAGAGATTTTTCTTTACCAGCCCTGTTTTTGTAACATCTAGTAATTTTTTTGTAACCTTATTGTTACTTATTGTTCACTTTGTTTATTATATAAAAGATGAAAGGTGGAGAATTTAAGATGCTCACTAAGGTCGAAGCCATTGTGATTTTACTAATGGTAATTGCATTAATACTCATTATTTATGAAATGGGACAAGGACTTAATTGGACTTTATAAACGCTTTCTCAGTTTAAAAAAAGTCATCAATTGATGGCATTAATTTATTTATCAGAAGTTTCAGAATTTTGATCTTATACTTGGCTGACTAAAGATGAATAATATCTATATTGGTGATATTGTTTACCTAGTTTACGGTAGTCATCCAATGATGGTTGAAAAATTGCAGGATAATTTAGCTACTTGTATATGGTTCAGTGATAAAAAACATTTTTTTCGTGAGAATTTTCCCTTAAATATCTTAATAAAAAAAACGTAATTCAACAAAATATACCTGGGCGAATTCAAAGCTCATAGTGTACAGGTCATTNNAGAAAGCTTGTTTGAATCGATATATTTCATCCGCAGATTATGCGCGAATGCTAAGAAATCTGGAGTTCGAATATTAACCAAAAAGAAGATCATTTTTTGATTTATGCGAGAGATCTATTTTATTTTTATATTTATAAGGCTAAACTTGCCTCCAATTCAATACTGGTATGTACCACTTAATTTTAGGGCGTGTCTTCAATATTAAATGTATTTAAAAATACTGTTTGCATGTTCGCCTAAACAATGATTTTCCATTATTAGATAATGATCTAGCTCAGGAATAGTGATGATGACCATAATTACCAATGATTTAGGTCATGGTATGGGCAATGCCTGGGAACATAAAGACTGGGCACATATTTCTGATCCAGAATTACAAAGCCTGCAGCAGCATTATTCCTGTTTACAAGGTCATATTCAGATTTTGTGGTGTAGTCCCCGGCCATTTTCATCTGCGGCGCTGGTCAAGGTGGAGCAGGATTTTGTGAGCAGGGATGAAGCAGTCGCGCATCAGTATTTGATCAAGCGCAGTCATTGTTCATTTCGTCGTGCCCACGATATTTTACAGGAGCATGCCGTTCTTCAGCATTTAGCCAGCAAAGAAATTCCTGTTGCAGCATTGATTAGGTCAAATCAAGATCTGACTGCTTTAGAGCTGGGTGACTGGACCTATGAAGTTTATGCAAAAGCAGCCGGTTTAGATCTGTATGCAGATCAGCAATCCTGGAAACCTTTTTTCTATGTTGAACATGCCGCCAAGGCAGGGGCTTTACTGGCCAGACTACATCTGGCGATGCAGGATTTTCCCGAACAGCAGGGCAGATCAGCATCTTATTTGGTTTCCAATCAGCAGCTTTTAGACAGTGAAAATATCATTACAGCCATTCAACAGCGCATTGCAAACAGTTCAGAATTAAGCCGTTATTTTGCCGATAAAAATTTAGATCCTTACTTTTTAGATCGAATCTTACAGGTTCACCAGCGTATTCAGCCTGTATTGCAACAGGCAAGCAAAATTTGGACCCATAACGATTTACACGCTTCTAATCTGTTTTGGTCAGCGCTGGATGCCAAAGCTGAAATTACTGCCGTAATTGATTTTGGTTTATCTGACCGAAACTCTGCACTTTATGATCTGGCTGTGACGATTGAACGTAATTTCATTGATTGGTTGGAATTAGAGCAGAGCCCACATATTCAGATTGATGAAGCTGGTTTAACCGCCTTTCTACATGCTTATTTTTCTGAAGTACATCCACAAGAAGATTTTAGTATTTTGCCAGAACTACTGAAAATCGTGCATTTGGATTTCGCTTTTTCAGAGCTTGAGTATTTTGTTGGGATTACTCAAAACCAGCAACATGCAGATGCTGCTTATTACGACTGGATTATCGGTCATGTGGACTGGTTCTTTGGCGAACAAGGTCAACAATTTACCCAGACCTTAACCCGGCTCATTCAAGATGAATTGCAATCTTCTCAATGCTCTCTCTAAACCCAGCATCATCACCCACTTCACAGACATAAGGTTTCGTATGAACACTCGTCAACTCAAACAGAATGTATTAATCCGATCTTTAAATATGATCATTCTGTCGCAGCTGTGTTTAGCCCCGCTGACTTATGCTGAAGACGATGTTCGACAGCTTGACACGATTGTTATCACAGCCGATCAAAGCATTCCTTACTCGAGTGCTAAAGTGAATGTTGAGGGATTTGCTACGGACAGTCTGCAAAAAATACCTGCATCGGTCTCTATTTTGACTGCTGATCTCATTGCTGAACAACACGCGCGTGTGCTGACCGATGTTGTAAAAAATGATGCGGCGATCGGTGATGGCTATGCTGCAATTGGCTATTATCCAAACTTTGTCTCGCGTGGCTTTGCACTCGATTTGGCATCTAGCTACCTCATTAATGGCAATGTGATTCGTGGTGAACAAAACGTCGCACTTGAAAACAAAGAACGTGTGGAAATTTTAAAAGGCATGTCCGCGATTCAAAGTGGGATGTCGACCCCGGGTGGGGTTGTGAATTATGTCACCAAGCGACCGAAAGATATTCAGGCACTGACATTCTCGGCCGATCAACACGGCCAGTTTTCAGTGGCAACTGATCTCGGTGGTTTTTTGGGTGATGAGCAACAATTCGGATATCGCATCAATCTGGTGAATGAACAGATGGAGTCTTATGTCGATCATGTGGAGGGTGAACGCTATTTAGCGGCATTGGCCTTAGATTGGAAAACATCTGAGCAATCTAAATTGGAATTTGATCTTGAAGCACAGCGTTCCGAACAAAAATCAGTGCCAGGTTATCAATTACTCGATGGCAAAGTCCCAGAAAATGTGAAATGGGATCGATTGCTGGGTTATCAGACTTGGGGTAAACCGGTCAAGATCGATAGTCTGAATAGCAGTTTAAAATATAGCTATGCTTTGAATAGTGACTGGAACCTGGGACTCGTTGCAGCACACAGTAAATCCAGAGTTGATGACTATTCAAGCTTTGCTTATGGTTATTATCGGGAAGGCTGTCTGGAAGAGTATTCCTGTAACACGTTTGGTAAAGCTGGCGAGTATGATATTTATGATTTTCGTAATCCGGATGACACCTTTAAAACCAACCAATTTAAAGTCAAATTGGAT
Organism: Acinetobacter sp. UBA3060; assembly: GCA_002367455.1. Classification (GTDB taxonomy): domain Bacteria; phylum Pseudomonadota; class Gammaproteobacteria; order Pseudomonadales; family Moraxellaceae; genus Acinetobacter. The sequence continues at coordinate 4,357 of DFCG01000098.1, forward strand.
GGGGTGATTGATACCAATTGGGTACAACATCACCTTAACTTTGATTTGACTTACACCGATAAATCTAGAAATCGTTACAACGGTATAAACCAGTACATAAATTCAGAAGACTATGTTGGTAATATTTACCAAGATACCTACGACAGGATCCCAGAAGAAGGAAATCTAGGTCCTTATTTTAAAGCTTTAGACAGTAAACAAACTGCATTGACGTTTCTTGATCGTATTGAATGGAATGAACATTGGACCACTTTGATTGGCGGAAAATGGATCGAGCTGGATGAACAAGCATATGATGCAGATCGGGTAAAAGTCCGCGATACTGATTTAGGCAAATTTTTACCGCAATTTGCGATCAGCTATAGCCCCTTGGAATCGACTACCGTCTATGCCTCGTATGCTAAAGGCCTGTCAGGTGGAAAAACAGCGCCTTGGTTTGCAGAGAATGCGGCTGAAACTCTAGCACCGATCTATTCAGAGCAATATGAAATTGGTTTCAAACAACAGATCCATGATTTCCTGTTGACTGCAGCCGTTTTTGATTTACGTCAGGACAATCAATATAGCAAGCCGATTTCAGGACTTCGCTATTTTATTGCGGAAGGCGAACAGCATAGTCAGGGCCTGGAATTAGGACTGAATGGTGCATTAACCGACCATCTGGCCTTAACTTCATCTTTAGCCTTGACCAAAGCCCGTTTAGAAAATGTGGAAGCGGTTGAATATGGTAATCATCAGGCGCAAAACGTGCCAAAAGCTCGTTTCGCAACACATCTTCGCTATAACGTACCGAGCATTGCAGGTTTCACTGTTCTGGCAGGTGGTCAATACAGTTCCAGCAAATATGCCAACAAAGAGGGTGCTGCGAAAGTTGCAGGTTATAGTGTGGTTGATTTAGGCGCTGCTTATCAATTTAAACTAAATACGACCGATGCATTGCTACGCTTGAATATTAATAATCTGTTCAACAAGAAATACTGGCGTGATGCAGGTGAATTTTTGGGTGACGATTATTTATTCTTGGGTTCGCCGCGTACAGCAACCTTGTCATTCAATCTGAACTTCTAAATTGGCTGCTTAATCAGGTTATATTGCTATGGAAAATATAGAAATTGCAGCGTTTATTTTAAACGTTTTAGGTGTCTGGTTGACGTCTAAACAATATAAAGCCTGCTGGTTGGTGAATATTGTCGCTGTATTTCTGTATATCATTATTTTTTATCGTGTCAATTTATTTGCAGACGCAGCATTACAAGCCGTATTTATCTTGATGCAACTGTATGGCTGGTATAGCTGGTCGAAGAAAAATCATGACCAGGCTATCACCGTGCAGATTGGCTATTTGAATAAAAAAATCTGGGTATATAGCCTGATTGTGGGTATTGTCGCCGGTCTGGTGATTGGCGCCTTATTTGCTCATTTCACCACAGCATCACTCCCTTGGTTGGATTCCATGTTGGCCTCTTTTAGCTTGGTGGCAAGTTATTGGGCGGCAAAAAAATATATTGAAAGCTGGGGATTATGGTGTGTGTTAGATGTGATTTATGTCGGTATGTACACCCATAAATCATTGTATTTAACAGCCGTACTCTATTTTCTCTTTATTCTTCTTGCACTGAATGGCTGGAGAATGTGGCGAAATCTTTATAGAGTGAAATTATCTTGAAATGACACTATTGCAAATAGAAATTTGAGGTGAGGCTCTTTCCTTTAAAAAAAGTGTTTATAGACTAAAAACTTTATTTGAATTGGCCGCAGCTTGAAGATGTTGCTGATATTTTGTGAAAGTTAGCTACCATACATTCAAAGCGAACCGAAGTTCGCTTTGAATGTATTTCACTTTTTAAAAGAACCCGGCTGGTTTGGTTGAATAACTCACCAGCAGGTTTTTGGTCTGTTGATAATGATCCAGCATCATTCTGTGATTCTCACGTCCAATGCCTGATTTTTTATAACCACCGAAAGCCGCATGCGCAGGATAGATGTGATAACAGTTGGTCCACACCCGACCCGCCTGAATAGCACGACCAGCGCGGTAGGTGGTATGTGCCGAACGTGACCAGACACCGGCACCGAGTCCGTAAATCGTATCGTTGGCGATCTTGATCGCATCGTCGAAGTCTTTAAAGGTGGTCACAGCCAGTACAGGTCCGAAGATTTCATCCTGAAAGGTCTTCATGTCATTGGTGCCTTTAAAGATGGTCGGTTCAATATAGAAACCTTGACCGACTTCCTGACGTGCTTCACCGCCAGTCAGGATCTGTGCACCTTCTTCACGGCCAGTGGCAATACAGCCCAGAATCTTGTCCTGCTGTTCCTGAGAAGCTTGCGCGCCAATCATAGTATCAGTATCCAGTGGATGACCGGTTTTAATGCGTTGTACCCGTTCTACTGCACGCGCTAAAAACTCATCGGCAATACTTTCCTGTACCAAGGCCCGGGAAGGGCAGGTACAGATTTCACCCTGGTTCAGGGCAAACATGGCAAAGCCTTCCAGAGCTTTGTCCAGATAATCGTCTTCCTGATCCATAATGTCGGCAAAGAACAAGTTTGGTGATTTACCGCCAAGTTCCAGAGTCACCGGAATAATATTTTCAGTCGCATATTGCATGATCATCTGACCCACGGCGGTTGAACCGGTAAAGGCAATCTTGGCAATGCGTGGATTGGTCGCCAGTGGACGGCCGACTTCGACCCCATAGCCATTGACGATATTCAATACGCCCGGTGGTAAAATATCCTGAATCAGTTCAGCCAGAACCAGAATACTGACCGGGGTCTGTTCTGCAGGTTTCAGCACAATACAATTGCCTGCAGCCAGGGCAGGCGCGAGTTTCCAGGCGGCCATCAGAATCGGGAAATTCCAGGGAATGATTTGTCCGACTACACCAAGCGGTTCATGGAAATGGTAGGCAATGGTATCTTCATCAATTTCGGAAATGCCGCCTTCCTGGGCACGGATACAGCCGGCAAAATAACGAAAATGGTCAATAGCCAGCGGAATATCGGCAGCCAGCGTTTCACGGATCGGTTTGCCATTATCCCAGGTTTCTGCCACTGCCAGCAGTTCCAGATTTTGTTCCAGACGATCGGCAATTTTCAACAGAATATTGGAGCGGGTGGTCGGCGATGCTCTGTTCCATTGTTCTTTGGCTTTGTGCGCTGCATCCAGGGCCAATTCAATGTCTTCTACAGAAGAACGCGGAACCTTGGTAAAGACTTTGCCATCTACCGGAGAGATGTTGTCAAAGTATTCACCTTTGACCGGAGCGACCCATTCGCCGCCAATAAAATTCTCGTATTGTGCTTTAAAATGAACTTTTGAATCAGGTTGATTAGGATCGACGTAACGCATATTTATTTCCTTTGCTTATTTTCGTATGGCAAAACCGCTTCTACAGCTTTGGTATAAGGTACTTCTGCACCTTATTTGATTAATATAACTGGTATAAGGTTGGAAAAAGGTTGGGGCTAGCATGTTCACGATATTTTCATCCATTTTAAAAAAATAACGATTACAGCGGATGTAAATCATGAATTGTTGTGAGAATAAGGAATGATGACAAAACAAGATTTGATGGAAAAAAGGCACAATACTGATCAGCTTCGGCAAAACAGCAGTTTGTCTCCCTTACATGCAGAACAGCTGGGACAGAGTATTGCCAGCTCCTGGCAACGTTCATCCTCGGCTGAAATCCCGAAGAATCGTTTAGCAGCACCGCTGACGGATTTAAAAAAGACCACTTCTTCCTCAACTTTAGCCCAAGCCCTGCAACATTGTGCTCAGGATTTAAAACATATTGCCGAGCAATCTTCTATGGTGCTGGCGGTCGGAGATATCGGCAGCACCATCATTTGGGCAGCTTCTAGCCCACAAATGCAAAGTGCCGCAGAAAGTGTACATTTTATTGAAGGTGGGCAATGGCGCGAAGAGCTAGTCGGAACCAATGCATTGGCATTATCCTTAAAAACTCAACAATCCAGCTGTGTCTTTTCCAGTGAACATTACATGTCCTCCATTCATGATTGGGTTTGTTACGCTGCCCCGATTATTGATCCCTATTCAAAACAGGTCTTAGGTGTCATTGATCTGTCGACTACCTGGCCAAAGCATAACAGTTTAGCACTACTAGCTGCGGAGCGCTGTGCTACGATCATCCAGTCGGCTCTACTAGAATGCCAGAAGCAGCGCCTGTTTATTCGAGCTTTTTCAGTACCTCAAGTGCTGTTTAATGGCAAG
>DFCG01000100.1:0-1769 GCA_002367455.1 Acinetobacter sp. UBA3060
TCTTTTTGACGTGCCACAATGATTGGATCTTCACCCATGTAGGTGTTGAAGAAATCACCAGCCTTAGGAATTTGGCTTTCATGGCAAAGGAATAACCAAGTACGACCGAAAACACGTTCGAGTTCTAATTCGTAAATGTCAGGATCTGTATAAATAGATGGCGTAATACGTCCATTTTGTGCATCGACTAAAGCATCGATTTCGCGCACATCAATTTTTCCACTCATGAAAAGCTCTCCTGTGACCTATCTTTGGCACAAAGTAATAGACTCAACTTTTCAACGATGATGGATTTGACAGCGTTTTTCGGGAAATATTTTTTTTGTTTCAATTAAGAGCTTAAAGCAATTATTAAGCACGTGAATTTTTATATTAAAACATCTATTAATCCCGCCAGAGCATTTAGTTTATGAATGGGAAAATAATCTTCACGACATAGTTGTTTATAGATTATACTTTGAGGAAATTATAGTAAGACATTTTTTGGATTACTCTTTGGGTTGATGACATGGAATTACGACACCTTCGCTACTTTATCACCGTTGCTGAAGAGCTCAATTTTAGTAAGGCAGCACTTAAACTTTATACGGCTCAACCCTCACTTAGCCAGCAAATCAAAGACCTGGAAGAAGATGTCGGGGTAAAGCTACTCAACCGGACCAAACGTAAAGTAGAGCTGACCGAAGAAGGCGCCGTATTCCTGGAACAGGCCCGTCTCACCCTTGCACAGGCAGATAAAGCCGTTGCCATGGCACGTCAGGTGTCACAGGCCAAACAGCAAATGCTCCGTATCGGTTTTGTACCGGTGGCCGAGATGAAAATCTTCCCCTATATCTTGCCAAATCTACGTGTACAGAACCCGGATTTAAAAATTGAACTGCTCAGCCTGAACAACAATGAGCAGATGCGTTTGTTAAAAAAAGGCGATCTGGATCTGACATTTACCCGTCATAATTTCAATAGTGATGAAATTGAAAGCCAGTTCGTGATTCGTGAACCGCTGATTTTTCTCCTGCCTAAAGATCACCCCTTAGCAAAATACGAAAGAATTCCTTTTAAAGCATTGAATGGTATTGATTTTATTATTCCATCAGCAGAGCAGTCATTGACCCTGAACCAGGCAATTCTGGACTTTGCCAAAGCCCACGGTATTGAATTCAATATTGTGCAAAAGGCCGATAATATTTTATTTAATATCAACTCGATCGGAATGGGCTTGGGCTGTACCATTTTGCCTGGATATATTGCACCACTGACCATGGATAATACCGTGATTCGTCCGCTGGACGTGGAATTGCCCTATTTAGACCTGTATGTCAGCTACCATAAAAACAACAAATCCTATGCCGTCAGCAAATTTCTTGAACTCTTGACCCGTGTGTTCTATCTGGATATTAACCGTAGCGAACAAAATTAATCCTATTTCTTCNNAAATTGTGTATTTTTAGCTCTAAATGTGCTGCATTTACCACTTAAGTCTAATAAAGTTTCATTCGGATTTTTCTCAGTTTAAATAGCTCAAACCTATAAAAATTATTAGATTTTTAGATTTATCCAAATAAATGAGAATCAAACTCACTTAAGCACCCTGCCTTAAATATTTCCGATATAAAAAAGGATGACCGAAGCCATCCTTTTTTAAAACTACATTCAGCTTATTTTACGCCGTGTACAGCCAGGTAGTTTTTGATCACAGTGTTGAATTCGTCTGCTTTTTCAACTTGAGACCAGTGACCGCATTGGCTGAAGATATGTGCATCAGCATTTGG
>DFCG01000100.1:1791-2856 GCA_002367455.1 Acinetobacter sp. UBA3060
TCGAAACGGTCACGGTCACGTGCGCCAACCACATCCATTAAACGATTTGATGCATAGTCATTTGCAGCAGAAGCAAAACGTACTTTTACCAGTTCATCTGTAATCAGGTCTTTGTTCACGACAAACATAGAAAGGGTTTTCTTGATCCCTTCTTCTGTAAGAACTGGGTTTGCATGAGCTTTGAGTGCAGCAGTCTGTTTTGCACCGCCCGTACCCATAGACACGATACCCAAAATGCGATCTGGATAATCCAGTGCCATCTGGAATGCTAACCAGCCACCCAGAGAGTTGCCGATCAACCAGGTTTTTTCGATACCCAAAGCGTCTAGCGTACGGATCGCATGATCTACCCAGGTACGGATACCATATTCAGTACCCGGTGCAACGACTGTTTGGCCATAACCAATGGTATCAATCGCGATACAACGCGCCTGCTCACCAATTTGTGGCAGGTTTAACCACCAGTTTGCCGCAGCCGATACACCCGTACCTGAACCGTGTAAAAATAGAATAGGCGTACCTTCACCAATTTCGTGGTAATGGGTCAACTCGCCTTCAGCGGTTTCAATCCATTTATCTTCTAAGCCAAAGAATGGATCTGTTTGATAGTCAGGGATTTGAACAGTGCTCATATTGCTTCCTCTTACAGTCTTTCGCTTGCGTGTCCCTCTATTTTCAAGAATTCGACGTCAAGTTGACTCATTAAAATGACTTGTGTACACCCTTATATTAACCGCTCAGCCGCAGCAAACTGATACAAAATTACGATTGCACCCTACAAAATAGATATAATTTAAGTNNGTATAAGTGGTGGCGACACGGTATTCTTGCAGGTCTGGTTTTGCTGGATTGGCAAAATTCACATCAATATACATCGCCTGTACACCCAAACCTTTTAATTTACCTTCTAGCACAGTGTAGTTCACGATAGCATTCACTTCATCCGTATTGAAGTTCTGGCCTTGATACGCCCTAGTACCTTTCTGATTATAACCTTTGAAATATACGGCTGTTGCATTTAAGCCTTTTGCACCCATTTCAGAGAAGTCATAGCCATAAGAAACA
>DFCG01000133.1:0-293 GCA_002367455.1 Acinetobacter sp. UBA3060
ATTAAAAGTATCAAATAAATATCTCAAACGATCAGCACAGGATGTTGCATGATGAATGATAAATCGCTGAACCTAGAAATGGTTGAAAGGACGATTCAACCAACAAATCAAAATTTTGAGCCTACACCGACAGAAACGGCTGTGCCGCTGTCTGAACAGATTGAACCGCCACCGGAAAGCAGCACCTATCAATGGTATGTGGTGGTCATTTGTATGGTGGCTTACATTCTGTCATTTGTAGACCGTCAAATTTTATCGCTCATGATTGAACCGATTAAAGCCGATTTAATGCT
>DFCG01000133.1:479-3712 GCA_002367455.1 Acinetobacter sp. UBA3060
GAAGCTGCGCTTTCCCCTGCCTTTTATTCGATCGTCGCCGATTTATTTCCAAAAGATAAATTAGGCCGTGCACTCGGTGTATATGCGATTGGTGCCTTTATTGGTTCTGGCCTAGCTTTCCTGATTGGCGGCTATGTGATTGGCCTGCTAAAAGATGTCAGCTTCGTAGCCTTACCTCTCATTGGTGAAGTGAAAACNNTGTATTCGCTGCTGGGCTGGGCACCTGCCTATTACATGCGTAATTTCGGTCTGGATGCGAGTCAAACCGGTTATATCCTCGGTACGATTATTCTAGTCGCGAATACTTCGGGTGCCTTGTTCTGTGGCTGGCTGATCGACTTCTTCTCGAAACGTGGCTATAGCGATGCTGCAATTCGTACCGGTGCCATTGGCTGTGCAGCGCTGATTATTCCGAGTGTGCTGTTTACTCAGGTCGATAATATGCAGCTTTCATTTGTGCTGATTTTTGTGGCGATGTTCTTCTCCACTTTCCCGATTCCTGCATCGGCTGCTGCTACGCAAATGCTGACACCGAATCAGCTACGCGCACAGGTATCTGCCAAATTCCTGCTGGTTTCAAACCTGATTGCCTTAGGCGTCGGAACCACCGCAGTGGCGTTAATCACGGATAAATATTTCCAGAATACCTTAATGGTTGGTAACTCAATCTCGATCGTCAATGCGATTGCCGGATTGATTGGTTGCTTCCTGTTGTACAAGGGCTGTCAGTATTATCGTGAGAGTATGAAAGTCGAAAAACTGGCGGACTAAAATGGCTGGATATTGCTAAACCTTCTTAATTTTCACTTTTAAAGGCCTTTAATCCACATTAAAGGCCTTTTTATATCAGCGCAAAAAGTTCAATTTTCAGGTACTCATCATTCAATTCCGATCCAGCCTAGACAGGCTGCCTAAAAAAACGTATAACACCGTTTTAAATTTACAGGTGTGCACCGTTGAAACTTGTGCTTGCTCCCATGGAAGGCTTAACCGATCCGATTATGCGTGATGTGCTGACATCCGTAGGTAGCTTTGACTGGTGTGTGACCGAGTTTATCCGTGTCACCGATTCCCTTCTGCCCGATCATATTTATCATACTTACTGCCCGGAACTGTTGAATGATGGCAAGACGGCGGCAGGTACACCGGTACATGTCCAATTCTTAGGAAATAATCCGGAGATGCTAGCAGCGAATGCCGCCAAAGTGGCAGCCATGGGCGCACCGGCAATTGACATGAATTTTGGCTGTCCGGCCAAAACCGTGAACCGTCATCGTGGTGGTTCAGTCCTGCTCGATGAACCCGAAGTGGTGCATGAGCTGGTTAAAGCCGTGCGTGATGCCGTTCCTGCACATATTCCGGTATCGGCAAAAATGCGTCTGGGTTATATGGACCGCAATTTCATGCTGGAAAATGCGCATGCCATCGAAGATGCTGGAGCTTCCTGGGTGACCGTGCATGCACGTACCAAAGCCGATGGCTATACTCCACCCGCTTTTTGGGACCAGCTACAACCGATTCGTGAAGCACTCAAGATCAATGTGATCGCCAATGGTGAAATCTGGAACAATACCGATGCCAAACAGTGTCGACTAGAATCTGGCTGCGAAGACCTGATGATTGGCCGTGGTGCGGTGACCACACCCGACCTGACTCAATGTATCCGTCAAAATTCGGATGCACCTTTGCTGAACTGGAATGAACTGCTGCAACTGCAAATTCGTTTTATCAACGGTCCAGCCAAAACTGAGATCGGGATGGTCGGTCGTTACAAGCAATGGCTCGGCATGATGTCGAAACATTATCCTGAAGCAAAAGCTTTATGGGATGAAGTAAAACGGATTAAAGTTCTGGCAGAGATTACCGGAAAACTGAAAGCTTCAAATATTTAAAAGCAAAAAGCCTTTGAATCATTCAAAGGCTTTTTTATGGGCTTGTAAAAGCTTATGACTGCTTACGCTGCTTTGAATACCGCTTCGAAATAAATCCAATCACAAAGTATGGATAGATTAATTTCCACTAGCCGAACCTCCATATTCTAATTTTTCATTTGTTTTAAATTTTTAGATATTAAAGTTCTTTCATGAATCATTTTTTATAATCACTACAAAGGAAATTCCCCCTCCTTGTAGGAGAGGGCTAGGGAGAGGTTTTACCCCCCTCCTCCCATTGCGAAGCAGTGCTTCTTATCCCAGAAGGAGAAGAAGCTTTTAATATTCATTTAAATATCAATAGAACGATCATTTTTTGATTTATAAAAGAGATCTATGAATGCGTCCGCTCAATATTTAACAGGATTTCTTTTTTATCTAAACCACCGGCAAACCCCACCAGCTTGCCACTGCGACCAATCACCCTATGACAGGGTGCAATAATCGAAATCGGGTTTTTGCCATTGGCTGCACCCACGGCACGTACCGCCTTGATATTACCCACCTGTTCAGCAATGTCGCGATAGCTTCGCGTTTGTCCGTAGGGAATATTCAGTAGCGCCTGCCAGACTTTTTTCTGAAAATCAGTACCGGCAAAGTCCAAAGGCAGGTCAAAAACATTGCGCTGACCAGCAAAATATTCCTGAAGCTGACGTCTGGTTTCAATCAAAACCGGATGCTGCGGATCTTCAACCAAGGTCGCCAGTTTCACCCGATTCGGCTGTTCACAGTCCCAAAGCACAGCCACCAGCGCGGTTTCATTCGCGACCAGTTGTAGCTGACCTACGGGAGAATCCATATAGAGATAACTTAAGTTCATGATGGCGCCCTGTCCCAATCNNGAGTTCATTTTCTATATTAACCCAGTTCACCGAGACAGGCAGAAACAAATTATGAAGAGGATACTTTCATCAGTACCAGACCGGAAATGATGAGTACGGCAGCCAGCATACGCAATGCTGTAGCAGGTTCACCCAGAACCCAAATACCGATGAGAAATGAACCCACTGCACCAATCCCGGTCCAGATCGTATAGGCTGTACCTAGCGGCAAAGTACGCATCGCATAAGCCAGTAAAGCAAAACTGAGTACCATGAAGACAATGGTAATAATACTTGGAGTGAGTCTGGTAAAGCCTTCAGACAGCTTCATCGAATATGCCCAAACGATTTCAAAAATACCCGCAAGAATAAGTACGATCCAGGCCATGCAGCCCTCCTCCTTTTATATAAGAATCAGGCCGTCCTGACGATTTTTCCTGTAAATTCCGATACGTAATTCACAAGGGAGGTCGTTCCTCCT
>DFCG01000133.1:3736-14337 GCA_002367455.1 Acinetobacter sp. UBA3060
CCAAGTCAGAAATAGTTCTAATAATCGGGCAATTCATTCACAACAATTACATGAGAATGGACTCAGAATATTAAGTTATACACATCAATTAAATTTAAACTTTGTCTGGAGTAATTACATAATGAAACACAAATATGCGAGACATTGATCATTTTTTACTTGGTTGAATTATTAACTCTTGATTAACAAATAACCACTAAACATAAGGGTTATATGTAATAAAAAAGAACCCAATTTGAGTTCTTTTTATACAAATATTGTCTAAATCACAATCAACCACGGTACAAATGATTACATTTTATGCAACATATCCATATGGTTATCAACATAGATATCTACACACTTATCCATAAAGTTATCCACATATTTATGCGCATCTGATGTTTTAGCGATTAGAGTTGAATCTGTCCTACTCTGGCTAACTCTGCACGCATTTCATCAATCACAGCTTTATAATCTGGCTTGCCAAAAATAGCTGAACCCGCCACAAACATATCGGCACCCGCTTCAGCAATTTCACGAATATTACTCGGTGTAACACCACCATCGACTTCCAGACGAATATCACGACCTGAAGCATCGATCAGTTGACGTGCCTGACGCAATTTATCCAAAGTCATTGGAATAAATTTCTGTCCNNNACAACGTCTGCACCTGCTTCCAACACGTTCTCGACTTCTTCACCTAAACGGGCAAAGTCAGCAGATAAAATAGAAGGGGCAATTAAATAAGGCTTGGACATGGGAGAACCTGGCTTGTTGAAATTGGATTTTTCCCATTATATCAAATCCGCTCCGGCTACTGTGATTCGATGTTGCAAGATTAAAACGCTGTGTAACGCTTTGAGGCTTATGCCGGCATCACCGCTTGGTTTAAAGTGCAGGATAATGATGAATATTGTAGAAAACTGATGAAAAGTATTGCCCATATCCAGACGCAACAAGCAGCACGAATTGCCAAACGCCTGGCCAATCACTGGAAACATAAATTTAATATTGATGAAACCGAACAAAATTTCCTGATTCATTTTCCAAATGCTGAAGTGAGTCTGACACCCGAGGCTGATCATCTAACCGTAACGATTCAGAGCAATTCTGATTCCACTGACCTGAATAAACTCGAAAATGTAGTGCTGGATCATCTGATCCGTATGGGACAGGAAAATCTGACTGCCGACTGGCAAAGATAAGCACTAAAAAGCCTTGATAATCAAAGCATAGCAATGATCAGAAACTAAATACGATGATTCGCTTGTTCATTAAAGGCATGAATACGCTCAATTCTTTTATCCATTTCGGGATGTGATTCCAGATATTTTTTAAACTTCCCGATCAGGCGAATCCATTTCAGTTCGGTTTCTGTCAGGTGCCGGTCTTTTCCATCAATATTGAGAGTGAAATTTTTCATTTTTAAGGTTTGCGATTCCTCTGCCAGTATTCTGGCATTTTCCACCCGCTGCAAAAAGTTAGACAAGTGAATACTGGAAATCTGCTGTTGATGCAAATGCTGCATGGCATAGTCATCGGCATCCAGTTCAATCGCCTGCGAATATCCAGCATCGGTCAGGACCACTACAGATGCGGTGACCACATCACTTAAATCTCCAGTCACCAAGGCAAACAGTCCCGCCGCACCCAGATTAGAAATCACTTTTTTGCATGCTGTGCTTCTGTACCAGATGGCCTTGTTCGTGGGCCAGTACGGCAAGGACTTCTTCATCGGTGCCGCTGATTTTCACCAGTTCATCAGTCACAATAATGGTGTTATTCGGGATGGCTGCGGCATTCATGCCCATGCTTGATCCACCTTGACGGAAAATAATTTTTGCAGGTTTTCCTACAGCAATCTTTTGTTCATACAAAGTTTTTAATCGNNTATAAGGAATCCCCCATTTTAAAATCACAATCACTGCACTAATCACGATGATCATGGAAAAGAAAATCAGGATCGGTGAACGTTCAAACTTCCAGATTGCATGATAAATATCTTTATGTTTAATCCCGAGCCAATGTGGCGCTTTGCTTAAAAACTCAATCCGACGCTCTTCAGGCAGCTCAATAATCGGTTTACGACCACCGACACCACCAATGTAGGCCATGTCCGGATAAGAAAAATAAAAATCTGCAGCGCTAACTTGTACTGGAACATCCTCATCAATTTTCAAGGCAATCCCTTGTTGCTGATCCGGTACAATCCAGGCACGACGGGCTTCAGCGAGAATTCCATCATAAAACTTAACTTCGACAGGTCGTTTCATCACATTTACTCCTATAGCGACGCATCGAAATCAAATACGTCCAGGATTTCATCAGCCAAGGCACTCGGATCAGGTTGCAAGATATGCTCAAGATTAGCTTCATCTTCTGCTACATAGAGTTCCAGATGGTTCAACTGATATTGATATAAACGGATGGCAGCCCAAGGTGTCATTAAGCCCAGACTAAGAACACGCACTATCCAGTTGCTCAGCACAATCCAGCTATAACGCCAGGTAGTTACCCGTGTTTTAAAGTAACTTTGACCAAGCTCCACATGATTCCAGGTAATGAGGTATAAACGTGCAGAAATGACCGGCCAGACCAGCGCCAGACAAAGCAGATAGCTAAGCAGTAAACCCAGACTAAACAAGTTGGTGCCAATCCCGTTTACCCAATATACAACTGCTGCAAGCCAGCCAATACCAACCAGCAGGCAAAGACCCAAGGGCAGATAAATAGCAGACATAAACTTGGACCAGTTAATATTCAGCTTGAATTGCAGCTGACCAATCGATAAATGATTAAAGCAATAGCGTTTATAGAGCCAGATCATCACCGGACTAAACAGCAGCAAAGTAAAGATATTGATCAGGATGGCCAGAAATAAGACCCTATAAGCCTCACGGTTGCTGCCATTAAAATAAAAACGCACATTGCCATATTTGCTATTTCGGGCCTTGAATTTCAGGGTCATCCGAATGAGCCAGGGCAAACACAGCGCAGCGACCATCAATAAAGAACTGGTGGCAAGGATTGAATAGTTGGTCAGTACAACGGTGACCAGATACAGTTCCAGTGCAAACAGACGACCCAGCAGGATCCGGCTCGGCATGGCCACAAAGTCGAAGCGATGTTTTAAAAATTGGGTATTGCCGTAGAAATAACGCATACGGCGTGCTTTGGCCCAAGGGCTGTACAAGGTCAATGTCACAATGGTCAGCATCAGATTCACCATCCAGATACCAAAATATTCGGATGCACTGCCATGAAATCTGAATCCATATCGCTGATATTTCGGTCTGACCGAAGGCGTGGCTTCAGTCGAAAAACTTGAAGCAGCTGGAAATAATGACTCACTGACACGAATACCGTCTGCTGTCTGCTGCATGACGACCCCAATTTTTTATACTTTTATACATCTGATATTAAAAGAAAAACCCCCAGAATGTAAAAACATTTTGGAGGTTTTTTAATCTTTTTGGCTTTGCTACATATCTGCAGTCCTACTTTAAGGATTTAACTGCACGGCATGGAATTGCAAATGATCATCTACGAAACTTTGAATAAAGTAATAACCATGATCATAGCCCTGATGTTCACGCAAAGTTAGCGGCTGGTTCACGCCATCACAAGCCTGCTGGAACAGGGCTGGATTAAGCTGGTTATAGAACTGGTCTGAAAAACCCTGATCAATCAGGATATCGCCAAACAATGCGCCCTTTTCCTGAACCAAAGCGGTCGCATCATGTTTCAGCCATTCCTCTTTTTCAGTACCCAAATAATTCGAGAATGCTTTGTCTCCCCATGGGCACTGACTCGGCGCACAAATTGGTGCAAAGGCTGAAACAGATTTAAATTTTTCTGGATATTTAAATGCCAGAGTCAATGCGCCATGACCACCCATAGAGTGGCCGAAGATGCCGATCTTGCCGGGATGGATTACGAACTCCTCAGTAACCAGTGCATAGAGTTCATCGACAATAAAGCTTTCCATCTGATAATGTTCAACCCAAGGCGCCTGGGTAGCATTGATATAAAAACCTGCACCCTGACCGATATCCCAGTTGTCGCCTTCTGCCACGCCTTCACCACGTGGTGAGGTATCAGGTGTAATCAAAATCAAGCCAAGCTGTGCCGCCAAACGTTGTGCATGCGCCTTGATGGCAAAGGTTTCTTCGGTACAGGTCAAACCAGCCAGATAGAATAATGCAGGACAGCTGTGACCTTCTAAAGCTTGAGGCGGCAGAAAAATGCCAAACTTGGTCGGGGTTTTAAGATAGCGCGAATCAAAACGATAAATCCGCTGTTCACCTTCAAAGCTTCTATTGTTCTGTATAAGTTCCATGGCTATTCCTTATTATTACAACCGGTCTGTGGATGACATTGATCTAGGGAGATGATGTCGCCGTAGTGGTCTGTGGAAATAAACGTTGCTCCAGTTGCGGCAACATCAATTCCATATTCTTACCAATCACCCATTGCGGTTCTGATGGCTCAAAACCTTGAGCTGATTCCCATTTTGCTACGGTATCTGTGGCCTGTGCGAAAGCGCTTTGCAAGCTGCTATTTTCACGCATGGCTTCATCAAAGAACGCACGACCAAAATAGGTATAATCCGCTTCATTCGAACAGCCAAAAGACTGCCGATCAGCTGCCGAAGCCGTAATCACCAAGGTATTGTCATTCTGTAAAGCAGAAGCAAAACTGCCTGAAAAACAGGCCGAGATTACGATCACGCGCCAACGTATGCCTGATGCATCTAGTGTTTCACGCAACCATTTTGGATCAACCTGCGCCAGATCCAGTGGGGCATTTTCCATTTCAAATACATTCGGCAAACCGTGAGAGGTCATATATAAAAATAATACGTCACTTTCACGGTTCATCTGCTGCCCCATACGGCGCAATGTCAGCTCCATACTGGTTTTGGAAGCAATCGGCATAGTGGTACGTGTCGCTGGGTGATTGACCAAGGCAATCGATCGGCCAAAAGTACCAAAACGGGTATCAAACTGCTCTTTAATCCGCTCAACTTCAGAATGGAATACATCCTGATAGCTCGCTCCAGCTACTCCCATGAAATACCAGTGTGACTGTGCAAATTCACCATACTCGATATTTTCCAGCGCTTTATTCAGCAAAGTTGGCTGGGCATAGAAAGCATCTTCGGCAAAACTCGGTGGAATTTCTTCNNGTCGCCAGCATAATCAGCGCACGTTCCCACCACGGCCATTTTAATTCACGTGAAATCACCCAGACCACTGCCAGACTTTGCCAGACAAACAGCATGACAAAGAGCGTTGGAATATAGTCGTAAAGGATATAAGGCAGATAATCCAGATCACCCAGATACTGAATCAGACACTGGAACAGCATGATATGGGTATCTAACACCAACCATAACAAGGCTGGCACCAGCATCAGGCGTGGATTATTGACCCGCTGTGACAGAAAAATACCGACAATCAGGGCAATGAAAGGCCAAAGTGCATAACTGATCAGACCTTGAGAGTTAAAATCTCCCATACGGCCTGAACTGAGCCAGCTAAACAAACTGTTGGCGCAGCCCCCTAAGATCCCCCAGAACACCAGTTGCATGATGGATGGACGGACCAGTTGTAAAGAACGCCTCGACCCCAGAAATAACCACATCCCGGCAATTTGGTTGCTCTTAAAATCGTGCCAAAAATTAATGGAGGGTTTAAAGTCGATCATAGGATTTCAAGGAGATGAGTGGCTCGCTAATGTGCTGAATAAGTTTATGCTTGATAAGCATTTAATCAATGCTAATTTTAAATATATAACAAATCTTTGCTTAATAAAGAAGCCATTATCCTATTCAGCTACAAGTTCATGCTGAAAATACGCATCAAAGCGACAAGCATCGCCTTGCCATTGATGATTTGGCTCTTTTCCGGCTAAAAATACCGCCAGACGCGGACGTTTGACCACAACACGTTTGCCAATTTTCTGCGCCAGTTCTAAAAGGTTATCGCCCAGATCCATTTCACCATCTTCAGGTAATAACATATGCAACAGCTGCATCTGTTTTTTGACCTGTGCCTGCTTTTTGACTGCCTGCTGATTTTGATCCCGCTGTGGGAACATTGGATCAAGATAAACCACATCAACAATCTGCTGCTGCTCGGCCTGCTGTTTTAAATAATCGGCTGAATCAGAAAAGACCAAATTAATCCGCGACACGACCTGACTCAGGAATGCATCCGACTGGGCACGTGTATGGCTATCTTCAAGCAAGGTGAACAGAATCGGATGCCGTTCAACCAGGGTGACTTGCGCACCTAAATGTGCCATCAACAGACTGTCATGCCCTAGACCCGCAGTCGCATCGACTAAGCTTGGTTTTTCACTTAAATTACAGGCGCGTGCAATCATTTCTGACTTTAAAGATGCACGTTTTAAACGCCCGGTTTCCGCTTGCCAGTCCGGTTGCATCTTCATGCCGTTGGCACATAACCAGAGTCCGTCAGCATCGACACAGAGTGCCAGTTCAGGATTTAAACGGAAAAAACGTGCATTGAGTTTTTCAACAGTTTCAATCTCGACCTGCACCCCACGAGAAGAAAGCACAGCCTCAAAGTGCTGTGCTTTCTCTTGATAGTCAGATTCGGTATATAAGCGAATCGCGCTTACCATAGTTTCCAACCCGTATAGGCAAATAATAAAATTAGCAGACCCGAAGCAATACGATACCAGGCAAAGATCATAAAGTCGCGTTTGGCCACATAAGCGACCAGCGCACGGATTAATATCAATGCCGAGATAAAGGAAACCAGAAGCCCAACTCCGATCACGGTCCAGTCTTCAGTCGTATTTAAGACATCATAGCTTTGATAAAGGTCCAGCAGGCCAGCGCCGATAATGACCGGAATACCCAAGAAAAATGAAAATTCAGTCGCTGCCTTACGGGACACACCGAGGAACATCGCACCGATAATGGTTGCGCCTGAACGGGAAGTACCCGGTATCAAGGATAGAACCTGAATTAGGCCAATCCAGATCGCATCTCTAATGCTGAGTTCTTCAACTTCATGGACACGGACTTGTGGTGGATTCTTTTCAATCCAGATAATGATCAGACCACCGACAATTAAACCAATGGCAATCGCAATATCATTAAACAGTAATTGTTTGACGGTTTGTCCCAGCGTCAGACCAATCAATATAATCGGAATAGAAGCCAGAATCAGGCCAATGCCTAAACGGCGACCTTGCGGTTCACCGCTGACAATCCCGGTCGCTGCACCCCAAAGACGTGCCCAATATTCATAAATAACGGCAGCAATTGCCCCCATCTGGATCGCGATGACGAATACATCACTCTTTTCCTTGGTCCAGAAATTCATTAATTCTGATGCCAAAATCAAATGGCCGGTACTGGAAATAGGCAAAAACTCGGTAATGCCTTCGATAATACCCATGATGGCCGCTTTGAGTAGCAGTAAAAGATCCATGCTTTATCCTAATTAATTATGCTTTGCCTTGTTCTGGAATTTTTTTCCACGCGTTATCGCGTAAATATACGGGTAATGCCAATTCTGCACTCACCCAGTTTTCTACTTGTGCCGCTGCACGTGCAATGCTGGCGATATCCTGTGCGGTCGCATGCACATCTTTATAAATTGAAGTTTCGCTTTGTACCAATTCAGCACCTGAGCCAACCGGGGTAAAGCGCACAGCTTGGCTACCTTCTGCATAACTTAACAGTTGCTCATCATCGACCGGTTGCATAATCCCTTGTGCATCCAGTTGATAGCTCGCGATATAGACTTCGCTCATGCGGGCATCCAATACCGCAGACACTTCAGTCAGACCATGCAAACGGTAGGCTGCTTGTGCCAAAGCCTGCAAAGTTGACACCGGAATCACCGGCACATCATTGGACCAAGCCAAGGCCTGAGTCACGGCAGCATTAATGCGGACACCGCTAAAAGAACCCGGACCACAACTAAAGGCAATCGCGGTCAAATCAGCAATGGCCAGCCCAAGATCTTGCAGACCTTTTTCAATCATTGGGAGAATCGTTTGCGTTTGTGCCTTGGCGCGCGCATCAAGCTGAAAAAATAGTTCTTGAGTATCATCGATTACAGAAACGGAACACTGCTCATTGGCAGTCTCCAATGCCAGCACTTTCATGCACAACCTTAATTCAGAGAATATAAAAAACGCGGATATGATACTCCACTCATATCCGCTACGCGAGATTTTCCCGAAACAGATACAAAAATGCCTAGAAAATCTAGGCTTATGATTCACTCATTAAAAGAGTGCCTTAGAGTTGCACTTCTTCCAAATCCTGAAATTTCTGAAAATGCTCGGCATAATGCATGGCGCTCATTGTTAATTTTTGAATACTGTCATCATCCAGCGTTTTCACCACTTTACCGGGTGAGCCCATCACCACGGAATTGTCTGGAATGATCTTGCCTTCCGGAATCAAGGCATTGGCACCAATAATACAATTCTTCCCAATCACGGCATTGTTCAGAATGACCGCCTGAATCCCGATCAGGCTATTATCGCCAATGGTACAACCATGCAGCATGGCCTGATGCCCAATTGTCACATAATTGCCAATATTCATCTCGATGCCGGCATCCGTATGCAGTACTGCATTTTCCTGCACATTGCTAAAGTCACCCAATTTAATTTTACTGTTATCTGCACGTACTACGGCACCGAACCAGACACTGACTTGTCGTCCAAGCTCAACTTGTCCAATCACTGTTGCCGTTGGTGCCACCCAGCCATCCCATGGCTGATGTGTAGCGGTAGGTAAGTGTCCCTGAAATTTATACAACATTGATAAAATCCTGTTCAATGGTTAAAAAAAATTGGAGCGTTTAAACGTTGGAGAATTAAGCAAGAATGGCCAGTCTTTTTTATAATCCAGCCCATATTGAAATAAAGAAATCAGCATACGTGCGGTCAAGCCCCAGACCACTTCATTTTCTACCCGCATACTCGGAAAATATAAAGATTGCTGGGCAAAACGAACTTCATAAGGCGTGGGCGTCACTTCAAGCAAATGCTGCAATGAGGCAAAGAAAATCCGGTCGATTTCGGTCGGTTGTGGAATCAGCTTCACTTGCGGAGGAATCAGTCCCACAATCGGTTTAACCAGCATGCCATTGCGGGCTTTTTGCATCGGCAAATCACCCATTAAATGAACATCAAAAGGATTGAGTGCCGTTTCCTCATAGGCTTCTCTTAAAGCCACCACAATATTACTGGTATCTTGCGGATCGCGCTTGCCGCCAGGAAATGAGACTTCTCCGGCATGATTATTCAAATAAGCTGAACGGCGCGTCAGCAATACTTTCGGATCAGCTTCATCTGTAATTGCAATTAACACGGCAGCATGCGCAGATCGAATACGCTTGGAAAAACGTAAGCGTTGCTGCAACCTTTGTGTCAATTCACATGCATCCATTCTTTCAACTCTGACGATGATCATAATTTTATCATAGCTGATTTTAGTCGGGGCGGGAGAGAAATGATGCCAAATTTTAGTTTTTCAGTTATCCTGAGCATACTTTTATCATTGATGATGAATATGAACTTCTGTGTGAATTGTGGACATAAAACCACTGCTAAAATTCCTTTGGGCGATCAGCAAATTCGCAGCGTATGTGATTCATGCGGCTCTATTCATTACATTAATCCGAAAGTGATTTGTGGCGCTTTAGTCTTATTCGAAAACAAAGTACTGCTCTGCCGTCGTGCCATTGAACCGCGCTACGGCTTATGGACTTTACCTGCCGGCTATATGGAACTGTTTGAAACCATGGAGCAAGGGGCTACCCGGGAAACCCGTGAAGAAGCCGAAGCTGAAATAGACATTGAACAGCTGTACTGTATGTATAACATTCCGCGTATTGGTCAGATTTATGTGCTATTTAAAGCCAATCTGATTGATGGAAAATTTGGTGCGGGTGAAGAGACCATCGAAACACGTTTATTTGATGAAGCAGATATTCCCTGGACCGAACTTGCCTTCCCGAGTGTAGAACATACTCTCAGACATTATTTTGAAGACCGTAAAAATAATATTTTTCCAATGCATCTGGAAACCTTAGGCACGCGTCTAGACCATACCGGTTAAATTTAACATCCATAAAAAAAACCCATACTAAGATGGGTTTTTTTTATTTTTAAAGAATATTATTTGGCTTTGACTTGATAGCAATCCGCGAGCTTAAACTCAACCGAACCACCGTTTAATTTTGCCAGGCTAATATCTGCCGGTGTTTCACCCTCATTGTTATTATTATAAACTTTTTGAAAACTTGCATAGGTATTGGCCCATTGTACCCCATCACCTGCCGAATTCAGGAAAGTTACACGCCCATTCTGGCCGACATTAGTATCTAACACATTAGACAAATTGAGCAGTGCACCACCGATCACAATCGTATCCCTAGAATCCGGTGAAGACTGGATACGTGAGTCTACCCCTACCAATGCGCCATTGATATTACCAAACTTTTCATTGGCTAAAATCAGGCGCATGGAAACCGCTTTATCAGCCACAAATGCACGTCCCAAAGTCCCGAGGCGATATTGTTGTATGCCTTGATGATCTAAGAGCGTAGCTGCCAA
>DFCG01000133.1:14427-18532 GCA_002367455.1 Acinetobacter sp. UBA3060
GCGGTAAGGCGTGTTAATGGTTTTACTGGTTGGATGAATCCATGAACTTTGCGGATCAGCGGTCATTTGTACCGGTTTCACCTTACGGATGAGTTGAGCATTAATCCCCCCTAAGGAAGATAAATTTTCTTTAGCCAGAGTTAACTCATTATCACGCCATTGTAAGCCGCTGCCAAAGGTATAGCCCTGGCGATCGGTAATCAGCATAAAATGGCCAAATAAATATTTAGTATTCTTATTCTTAATATCACAAGGGCTTTGATTACAGCCCACCAGTCCATCTGAACCCGTCAGGTTACTACCAATTACGCCTGAAGTTGAGAATAATGAAAATTCTGGCTGATACACGGCTGCGTTAGCAATCGTCACCAGTTTTTTAACGGTGGCAAAAGCCACCTCATCCGAAATTGTGCTGATATCAACAAAATCTTTAATTTTGGTCGCCAAATCGGCATCCATCAGATTGATATTCTCACTGGTTTTCGCCAGGTCTTTACGCATCTCTTCAGTAATATACAAAGGTTGTACATCAGATGGATTAATAATACGCCCTTCTTCTAACGCCAAAGCTTGCAGAATTTTAACCAGACGCATGGCCACCTGAACGGTAGGATCATTAGGCACCAAATCACCTACCGGACGTCGAGCAATCCCAG
Source organism: Acinetobacter sp. UBA3060 (assembly GCA_002367455.1). GTDB lineage: Bacteria > Pseudomonadota > Gammaproteobacteria > Pseudomonadales > Moraxellaceae > Acinetobacter. The sequence continues at coordinate 15,084 of DFCG01000133.1, forward strand.
TTGCAATATCGATTACACTTAAACGCGGCAGCTGGGTCTGGGCACTAAAACTGGCATAATCGCTGAGTTTAATTTGACCTAAATTAATCTTGCGTGAAGCAAAACTTTGAATATAAAACTCAATATTATCCGTCTTTTGACAGGTTCCAGAAGCAACCCCGTTTTTACTATCAAATAACGTAATAAAGGTATTTTCTGTATCGCTACTACAGTTAAAGTTCAAACCATCGAGCGGATATTCCAGCCCCCATTCCACACAGTTAGTTGTACCTGGGGTACAAGTACCATTGGTCGTGGCTTCATCATTTTTTTCTGGAATGACATTGGCACTTTCCCCACCACACCCACTCAGTGCCGTTAAAAGTGTGGTTAAAGCAAATGGAAATAATATTTTATTTTTCATCTTTTTGTACTCGAATAGTCCTTATCGAATGGCGACTAATTTTAGTTGTCCATGATTTGTCAGCATCTTGTCTTCAACATCTATTGCTGAGGCCAAAGGCGTCAATAATATATATTCACTTTGAGCAGGAATCTGGAGAACCCCTTCGATACGCTCATGTTGAATAATATTCGCCTGGCCTTCCTGATTTTTAAAACCGCCCGCTCCTTCAAGCACACAGCCGCGACTGTCTAAAAACACAACAAAAGGCCAATAATACGTTGGATTTTTCTGGCTAGAAGCATAAGAGTTGATCTGAATATTCTGGATATCGGATTGAAGCTTTACCACTTCAAAATCAAATTCGTCTGCTTTAAGAGGTGCGCGAGGCCACAGGTTAACTGCTTTTTTAAGGCTGATTTCTTTCGCTTTTTTAATTTTCTTATCATTAAAACACTGCTTGCCCAAGCTATCGATGGTCTCCGACTGTGAAATACGATAATAACTTTGAGCCAGTACTACAGGACCAGAATCTACTTCTGGCGTTTGAAACAAGGATTTTAATACGGATTGTCCCACCCCTTTTTCACGTTCAATTATCTGGATCCGGGTAGTTCCGATATTTTTATCCACGACTCCTTCGGGCATGCTATAGAAACGTTTTTTGCCTTCCAAATTAAATTCTTTATTTTCCAGATACTCACTATCCACATATTCAATGCCTTCAACCTGGCTAAATCCCGGCTTTTGTATGGTAGCAACAGAAGATCCAACTCCAGCATCAGGAGTTTGAATAGTTTGAGATCCAAGTATTAATTGTGGTTTAGACTGAATCTTTTCTTGCGCAATATGCGGTTGTACTGGTTGTACTGGTTGTACTGGTTGTACTGGTTGTACTGGTTGTACTGGTTGTACAACCATATTATGGTCATGCTTAGGTTTGACTTGTCCATTTTTTACGACGGACACTTTTTCTAAGTTTTGCTTTACAGGTGTGGACTGAACTGCTGCAGTTCCTACTGTTTTCGACAATCGAGATTTGTCCTCAATTTTTTTCTCTGCATTATTACGGGGTACGACTAATGGTCGTCCATCCGGACCAATAATCGTAATAAATTCTTTAGCGCTTGTATAAAAAGACACGGATACCAGACTTAATGCCAGTACCGCTGTCAATCCAACGTTCCCTGTCTTGATCATTTTTCCCTTACCAACGCGTGCGATAATTCAAACCTAAAATTGTAATTTTGGTATCCGTTTTTACGTTTAAACCTGCATATGGGTTTAATAACAGGTTATTTACCCCTGTCTGGTTGGCTAAACTACTGGTATTTGCTGGAATCTGATCTTTGCTACGCAAGAAACCAATTGATAGATCCAGATCAGTGTCTGCATCAAAACGGTAACCCACACCTAAACCAAATAACTGTGCACCATTGATCGGTACCATGGTATTACGCTTATTTTTTGGAATAGCACTGGTCCGTGGTTCATAACCTGCCCGAAGCTTCAAACGGTCTGTAGCGGAATACTCCATCCCGATACCAAAGTTCCACGGCGATTCAAATCCCATCGGTAAAGCCAAGGTTGAGTCAGTAACATTGGCAGACAAAATTTTGGCAATTTTTAGGGCTGAAATGGTACGATCAAATTCGAATTTAAATTCGTCCCAGACCTTGTAATCTGTCCAGCCAATATCAAAATTCACTTGCAAATCTGGCATCACTTTATATTTGATACCTGCCTGAAAATGCGCCGGATATTCAAAATCCTGCGACACCAGACCAGATTCACTCGATGGTATGTAATTAGGAAATCCAAGAATTGCAGCCAGAATCTGGCCGGTCGGTGAGGTCATTAAACCTTTAATCATTTCCTGAGGAGCTTTGGCATTATCAATATGATATTTACCTTTTAAGCGCATTTTTGCAGCACTTTGGTACACCATACCAAAACTAAAGTCTTCGCGCGGTTCCCACAATATTCCCAGGTTATAACTTGGGCTTAAGTTCTGCTCAAGCTCCAGTTGCATTTGACCAAACTTGCCAAATGGGTTCATCCCCTCATCCGCATTACAGATCCCGAGCAAAAGAATATCTGTAATAATGTCGGAATTTTCTTTAAACGGCGTACACACGACTTCGTCGATCATACGCAACATCCCAATCAACTCATTCGGGAAACGCAAGTCCGTTTTCATCCCGATGGCTTGATAAGACATCCCGATAGAAGCACCAATCGACAGTTGGTCATTGACCTCATAACCGATGGATGGTGACAGATAGGTAATCCGCTCTAAAGCAACCTGCTGTCCCATAAAGTTTGCCGGGTTCCCATCTTCATGACCAAAACCTGCCATGAGAGGAGCATAAACAGCAGTCGCATAAGTGGCTTTCGATCCAGGGGGATTGTATGCGATCCCCATCGTGGGTGCAGTCAAAGGAAGACCTTCGCCTAAATCCACCATTTTTTTCAGAAAAGGAACATACAGGCTGACATATTCCACATCGCCTTTGACTGGGCCTTTAAAATCGGTACACAAATCAGATGAAACTTCAGGACCGTCATTACAGACAATAGGATCATCAGAATAGCCAAATACGTTATATCCGGCCGGTACTGAAAACTCACGCTGGATATCAAAATTAGCCACAATGATTTGCTGTTCGGTTTGCAGGCCATCAATTTTAGTCAGTGCAGCCGGGTTAAAGTGGATGGCATTGACCCCTGGAGGATCTGCAGTGACAGCATTCCCCATGGATAGTGCACGTAAATCAACTGAAAGGTTGGTTCCCAATTGTGCAAAGGTATAACTTGAACAGCCCGCAAGAATAATTCCTGTTAATAACGGGCTAAGTCGAATGTTTTTCATACGACACCCCTATTAACTAATTTTTTTACCAAAACCTAAAATATCAAGTGGGAATGACAGTCCCAACGAAACATCCGGTGCATCTTCGGTCAGCCCTAGGCCAACGGTACCATTAACAATTGTTTCTGGAGAGACTCGCACACCCAAGGAAATTGCAAAGGTAGAACTGGTCTGATCTGCAGCAGAATAACTTTC
>DFCG01000090.1:0-8802 GCA_002367455.1 Acinetobacter sp. UBA3060
CCGCAGAAAGCGGGTTAGTGATGCTTTACTTTGTTACTACAGACCGGGTCATCAGAGGGCTTAAGTCCAATATAAAGATTTAATATTTCAGAAGTAAGAAAGCTTTAGCACTGAATAGCATCTTTCTCTTTATAGTGATCTAAAACTAAATCCATATCAGCCAGAAGTGCAGCTTCAGAGTATTCACCAGGTGATAGCTTCAACAAGTTAGGCATATAGTTTTTTTCATACTCGCGCGGGTAGTCTCTGCATAAGATCTTTACCCGCACATCTTGAGTGGTGAACTCTGAATCTAACTTTTCCAGGTATTTGCTAAGAATATTATCTGAGTTCTCAAGAGCTGCTGTGGTGGTGATTGGATCTATATCTTCAGTTGGTTGCTCTTGGCAGCCGGTAAGAGTTAAAGACAAGAGCAGGATAGTTAAAGTTATTGTTTTCATAGTTTTATTTTATTGTTATTGGACTTTGAATTATAAGCGAGTTTGGGGAAAAGAAAACCCACCGCTAGGGGTGGGTTTTAACAATAGGTGATATTAATAAATGCTTTCTATTAAAATATTGATTAACTTTGTTGAGTTCAATGCATCAATCTGAAAAGAAGCATCTTTGCTGAGAATCAACTTACCTTTATAATAATCATTATTAGTAACTAAAATTTTATTAATTTTGAAATTTTTATTTTTTACAATATCTGTATAGGATCTTCTTATATCTTTTAAACTTTTAAGAGTCATTGCCCCAGAAGTATTACTGTCAAAAATAATATCTTTTATTTCCATAGATAAAACATGAAAATTACAGCTAGCGCTACTTTCTAGTTTGAGAAGCCAATCTAGAGGATTGAGCACGATTTCTGAAAAACTAATTTTGTAATCTAAAGTATTTACAAGGTGATTTTTAAATAACTTTATGTTTCTATATGGGTTAATTAATAAAATATAGAAATTATTATTAGAGTTAATAATTCTAAACTCAAATGAATCGATATGTAGATATTCTATAGTTTGTTCATTTCCATTTTTATCTAAAAAAGAAGTTTCAAGTAATTTTTTTTCAGAAAAATTATATGAAATAAAACTATCAGTAAACTGAAGGGGTATAAATTCAAAATTTATATCGCTCGATTTACGGTGATTTGATAGCTTTTCTTTAATTTGTATTAGATCAAAGCTAGAATCCAAGCTATAAACTTTAAATTTATCCATTTAATACTCCAATTTATATTTGTTTGAGTAAATTTTTATATTTCTCAAATGCAATTTTTTGAAAAGAGAATTCAATTATTTTCTTTTGGGTCTTTTTCCATTTTGTTCTATTCTTTTTGTAGTCGTCAGATATAGTGCTAATTTCATAATACCCCTTACTCTCAAAAATAAATTTGTTTCTTGTATCTGGGTCGGAGAAACTTGCACTATATTCAATTTTTCTCTTTTCTCCAGTTTTTTCTAATATTAACCAAGTAATACTACTTATAAAATAACCTTTATCAGAGAAACTTTTGAAAACTTGACTAGTAAGTAGAGAAGATCCAGAAATAAGTGCAGATTTAATATCTTCCTTATCCAGGGTATCTATTTTTTCATTAAAAGGGTTACCTTCTTGGTCATCTACTTCATAAGCATCAATATCTTCTAAATCAATTTCTTCTTCTTTCTTAGAGTTAAATCTATTCAATTTCAATTTGATGACATCTGTAACTTTAAATTTTGATTCATCAATTTTAATTAAATCCAGAAAATAGTTGTTTATAATATCGCTACTAACTAAAGAAGAAAAGTCAATATCTTGAGGAGTAATTTCTTGTTTACTGTTTCTACTCAGTTCCTCAAAAAAAATTTCTCGTACTTGATCTGTTCCTTCACCAACAGTACTAACCATGCTTATATTTCCTCCATCAACTTTTATGGAGATCTTTTCGTCTTTACTCGTTCGTTGAATTAGTCGAGCATTATTTCTTTCGATTTTATCTGTTTTATATTGGATTTCAAATCCACCATCTTTGAGTTTTTCCACAACAAACTCTTTATGTTTTAAATCTTCTTTTAAGTTTTCCAATGTCTTATCTAAAAGAGTAGTGTCTTTAATATCGAAGGTTGAAGCGGTTACTTTTTGATTCTCATCTAGTGAGGCTGCCAAACTTAGAATATCTTCGATTAAAAACCAATCTATATTTAAAGATGCTATATATTGATGAAGATCATTTCGACTAGCGGAAGCAGAACAAAAAATTCCTCTTTCTTGTAAAAAAAGGATAATCTTTTCTTTTGAAATTTTATGCTTTTGACTTTCAAGTAAGTCAATAATATCTCTATCAGAAACCACTAATCCATCAAATTGTAATGTTTTCATCTTTCTAACATACCTATTATATTTTCATTGAAGCTTTGGCTTTTATCTATATGATCTAACTTTTTGACACTAATTGCCTGCAGACATCCAGTCATAGTATCTTGATCTTTAGTGTATTTATCAATGTAATCAAGTCTACTTTTATCGAATAAATTGACAGCATTAGCGTCAGTATTATTACTAAAAAATAGCTCAATTTGATCTTCGTTATGTTCGAGAAATTGATTGTGCCTAAAGTAATCTAATAAATATTGAAATTCTTCAGTAGTGGTGCCTGAACCACGATAAAAAGCTTTTAATTTTAGTGACCTGCTTTTATTAGAAGATTTTATAATAATTACATTGGATTTTAGGGTTTCTATAGTTGCACTTTCTTCAAAACTATCAACGCCCTGAAAGGTTTTTTGTGGGTAAAAGAATCTGTAATCGCTCAAGATTTCATTTTTAGAGATCAATTGACTGATCCCATTACTTACATCAACAAGCCATCCAATATCAATAGGATCCAAAATAAATATTTTTTTGTCAGGCGGCAAACGAATATCCGTTTGTTTTACTGAAGATAATTTATTAATTAGACTCACATCGGCATCACGATCGTGATTAAAAACAAAAAGCAGGCCATGGATTAAATAATTAGAATTTTCTTTTAAATATTTTTCTTTCCAGGAATCACTAATTTCTGCACATTCAATTTGCTGAGCAAGACTTTTCAATGTTGGGGTAAAATCTTTACTATCTATAGTTTTTTTTCCATAACTTTTTAAATCCGTATGCAGGTAAATTGTATTATTTGAATAAGGGTCCTTATAACAAAAAACTACATCTGCTGGGTGTGTTTTAGCCCGCTCTTTCTTATGTTCAGTTAGTTTTTCACAAGCCCAATTTAAATTTTTACCGCCAATCTGATTCCAACGAAAAAAATAAAATATATCTTTAGATATAAGCTCAGCCATTTTTGCTATTGCTTCGGTTTCAGCCACTACTCACCCCTTGTTTTAATTAATAGTTATCTCTAATAAGTTTTATAGAAGTGTCTGAATTAAATATCACACATTTCTATAATCCCACACTAAACACAAGCCATTAGATCCCAACATTCCTAATCATCAGCGACTCACTTTTTTTCATCACACAAAAATCTGAATACGCCTAAACTCTTTATTCGCTTCAATTTCTGTTTTATAAAATTTGTCTCTATCAGTCGCAGCCATAAATTTAGCAAAAGTAGTGGATTCAAGTAGACGATATAGAAATCTTTCACCCGTCTGAAGTACTACAGTCAGCAAATGGTGCTGGTAAAACACATGACTGATCTTCGGTGAATTTATTTCAATCTTTTGCATTATATTTATTAGCTATTTCCTCGGTTTTAATCAGTCTTTTTTATCAACCCTCTTTTGGCCAATTTTCCTTCTTCAGCCAACAAAAATTGAGTTGGGGTTTATAACGCAGAATACTTCTCTAAAAATTCATCTATCCATCCTTGTGCTACCTCAAGATTGGTTATGTCCGCCAACTTTAGATTCGTCTCTTCTGCTTCGTTAAAGCCTTCAATAATAGCTTCAAAGATATTTGCTTCACTAATGACCTCACGTGCTATTTCAGCAGCGTCATAGCTTTGCTTGGCCTTCTTAAGCGAAGCTATTTGCTTATCAATCCCTTCACCGATTTTACCTAATGCCAATTTAAATTCTTGACGATTAATTGTTAGCGCAGTTTTGGATTTATTAAGTGTTGCGATCATTATGCTTTCCTCTTCAAGAGCTTTTTGTTTATGGGGTGCTTCTTTATTAAAAGCCCCATGTTGCGGCTTTTATTATTACGATAAATTAAATTTTCTTGATGGCTTGAATGATCCGACATACTTCCCAACCAGTACACAGTCTTCATTAAGTGGAATAACTTGCTCAGACCAATTTGGGTTAAGTGGTTTTAGATAATATCCATTAGATTCCGAAATTAAAGCCTTGAAGGTGGCTGTGTCATTGCATTTCACCACAATCATCTCACCTGTATGTATATCGCATAATTGATAGTCAGGGTCGATGCAGATCTTCTCACCTTCTTCAAAGTAAGGCGCATTACTCAGACCTTTTACTTCAAGGTAAAAACTTCTCTTACCAGCGCCTGGAACTAAAGGCAACTTCTCACACTCCGCTAAATTACTAATCGACTCCATGTCGGTAAAATCTCCTGCCTGTACCCACGATATAACTGGTGCATAAGTTACAGTCGCAACCAGATCTAGGTTAACACTATTATCAAGTTTTCTATCTGAATCCTCTTTCCCATTAAGAATCCAAGAGGATGTTGTTTTTAATGTCTTTGCAAGTGACTCCAAATATTTAGCACTTGGCGCATTAGAGCCATTGATCCAACCAGAAACTGTTGCGCGTCCAGCACCAGTTCCTCTCATTACATCTGCTTGACTCAAACCTAGCTCTTTCATTTTTTGATTTATGCGATCTGTAGTTGAGGTCATTTCAAGTATTTCCGTTAATAGCATGTTCGGAAGTATGAACAAATTGGTTGACAGTTACCCGAACAAGTGATTCAATAAACCGAACAATATAGTTCGGGGAATAGAACGATGAACGTTGCCGACCTACGAAAGTTTCACAACGTAGAAAACAACTCTCAGTTATCCAAAAAAATCAAGAAAGGCCGATCAACTATTGCTGGCTGGGAGGAGGAAGGAATTCCTTTGGGTACCCAAGCAATTTATGAGTTGTTAAGTCGTGGTCAGTTAAAAGCTGATCGTCAGGCCTTGGCTTCTTGGTAGTTCATTAAACCAAACGTTTCAAACAGAAAATACGTTCGAAGGAATATCACATGAACATTCTAGATGCTGCATATAACACGGTTCACGATTATCCAGGTGGTGCGGCTGCATTAGCGCCACGCATGGGAATGAAAAGTGCAGCCGTACTTAACAGCAAAGTAAATCCAAACACCGAAACCCACCATTTATCACTGATTGAAGCTTCAAAAATGATGGCTATGACTGGTGACTTTCGTGTTTTGCAGGAGCTGAACTCTGAACATGGAAAGATTGCAATTGATCTTCCTGAAATCCCTGAATGTCGTGATCTATCGCTAACAGACAAGGTGTTATGCATTGGCATGAAGGGTGGTGACGTAATGAGTCTTTTCCGCGAAATCATGGCGGATGGTCGAATTACAGAAGGTGAAGTGAAAGACATGTCGAAGGTGATTCACCAGATGCATGTTGCATTGGCTGAGCTGGATAAACAAATCCAAGCTTGTATTGATAACCCAAAAAAGCAAAACGCCTGATCTGCGAAATCAAGCGTTTTGGATTGTTCACTAACGGAAAGGAAAGTAAACATGAATATGTTAGCACAATTTTCTACAAATCAAGCCAGTATGTCAAGTCGAGATTTACTCGACCTGATTAACCAAGTTCGCTCCAATTTGGGTGAGCCACTACTTCGCCTAAATAAATTCAATGAAAAGATTGAAGATGAGCTTGAGGGCGACCACTACACTAAAAGTGTAGTGCAAAATTTAAACAATACTGAATCGGTAATTTACGAATTGACCCTCGACCAGTGCATGCTGATCGGTATGCGTGAATCAAAAGCGGTTCGCAAAAATGTATTGGCGATCTTAAAAGAAAAGCAGAAGCCTTTCGATATCACTAACCCAGCACATCTACTTCAAGCAATCGAAGTCCAAGCCAAGCTCAACATTGAGTTAAGTGAAAAGGTAGCAGTACTTGCACCTAAGGCTGAAGCACTGGAAGCGATTGCTGATACATCAAATACCTACTGCCTGCGTGAATGTGCCAAAACAATTGGTATTCGTGAATCGGATATGATCCAACTGCTCATTGATAAAAAGTGGATCTACCGTGAACCATCGAAGACACCAGGTAAGTCTGGAAAACTTCAACCTCATGCTCAATTTGTGACGAACAAAGTTTTCATCAACCGTATTTCACCAGTCATTACCAACCAGTATACCGGTCAAGAAATGGTGCATACCAATATGCGAGTCACTGCTTTTGGTCTGACTCGTATTACAGGCCTAGTCAATAAGATGCGTAAAGCACAGCAGGTGGCGGCATGAGCATAACTTTGGAAGATGTTCTTGGTTTTATCTCTTCAGCAGGGGGCTCGGACTTAAATGCTATTGCCGATGAAATGAAAGAAAGTGGCTTTGAGTATGAATGTCTTGAATGTGAGACCCATGAATGTGAAGAGCATGAATGTCATCAAGATGAAGAAATGGCTGAAGTTAAAAATGAGTTTATTCACTATCTGGTTGAACGAAACAATCAATTTGGCTTAGACGACATGCTTGATGAATTAAAGCGTGAAGGTCAGAGCATTGGCGCATACCTCAAAGTGGAAGAAAAGTTATGAATTATTACCAGCATCATATTGGGGATTTCAACAATGCGACTCGACATTTGAGCTTGGTTGAGCGTGCGATCTACCGAGATCTTCTAGATATGTATTACGACACTGAAAAGCCAATTGATGGTTCAAATCTAGAGCGTTTGGCTCGTCGTTTGCAGTGTTCAACTGAAGATCAAACAGCAGCTTTGAAATACGTCCTTGATGAGTTCTTTAATCTTGAAGACGGCGTTTACATTAACAACCGTTGTGAGCGTGAAATTGCTGAGTTTCATAGCAAGCGAAAGCAGGCTAGTGAAGCTGGTAAAGCATCTGCTAAAAAACGTGCAGCGAAAAAGCAACAAGACCCTAATGGTGGTTCATCAAATGCTGATCATTCGAATAGCGAAAGTTCAACGGACGTTAAAGATCAGTTAAACGAAAATCCAACGACCGTTGAAGCAGCGTCTAACGAGAATTTAACGGACGAGCAACTAACCATAAACCATAAACCAGTAACCAATATTTATAGTAGTAGTGGTATACGCGAAGAAAATTTTTCATTCCCTCCAATTCAGTTCTCTCAGTATCAGGTTGAGGACCACAAACGCTATTCGATTCTTGAATGCGTACATGTATATCCAATTCATTACGATTTCATAGAACTTGGAAAGCAGCGTAATCCTGGTCTACCTGAACAAGATCTGATTGCCATGTTTACAAACTTCGGTGATTTCTTCTCAGCTAAGTCGGATAGCAAGAACACCCCAAGCTTATGGCTGGTGAAATGGTTTACCTGGATTCAAAACAACAAGGATGAAGTACGCCGTTTACGTGAAGCTAAGTCTATTCCTAAAAAACAAAAGTCTTTTTCAAATTCAGCAGGTCGCACCCAGAGCGAAGTAAGCGACTGGATTTCTGAGATCGGCGGTGATGATCGGCCTGCGATGCGTGATGTGCACGAAGTGGAGGGCGGTAAATATGCGTAATGAATTAGCTCAACATGAAAATACTCAGGCCCTCCAGCAATTCAGCGAATCGGATGCACGCAAGCTGGTTGAAGACATGCTTCTCATGTACGGCAAAAAATTTACTGATCAATGGTCAGGTCTCAAGAAAGGTCAGGTTATTGAGAAGTTTGTAGAAAAACTTTCAGGCCTAACTTATGAGCAGTTTCTTCGTGGCTTAAAACGCTTGGATACAGCTGAATGGCCACCATCGATTCCTGAGTTTAAAAACTGGTGCAAAGGTGTTTATGAATACCAGACTCCTGATGAAGCATGGTTGCAGGCACTGAGCTACGAGAAATCGAACCGTGTTTGTCGCATAAACCGTATTGCTAAGGATGCATTCCATGCAGTGGTTGGGCCGTATGGCTGCTTAAAGCCTACTGACACCGTACATAACGTGTATTGCAGTGTGTACAAGAGATTGATCGCAGAGGCGAAAGAGCGCGGTGAACCAGATGAAGAGTTGAAGGCAGTTAAGCAATTGGCTGAACCAAAACAGCCTGATGATATTGACCATCAACCTGTTCCGAATGCAGTCGCTCAGCAAGCGCTTGAGGAACTTAAAAAACGCATGAATGTAAAAAACCGTTATGTGCCAAAGCCACAACGTCTCCAGTGCCAACCGACTGCAATAGCTGATCCATGGCCGGATCCTTTCAATGATCCTGAATCGTACTTGGAAAAATGTGAAATGGATGGGGTGAAGGTGCCTAAGGTTATTCGTGAGCAATTGGGAGGTCACTGATCGTGTCAAAAGAACATGACTTTCAAACCGCTGATTGGTGTCCATCGATGCACGCTGTAACTCAAGGCGAGAAAATGATTCGTGTATTACGCCAAATGATGGCTAAACGAGGCAAAACAAGTGTTTCTGATGTGATGGTATTGATGGATGGTAATCGTCGCACTGTGCAGCGCTATTTAGGCCAGTTGGAGCGGGCCGGATATATCCAGAGAGATGGCGCTACACCTGCAGGCTTCACCGTAACTGAAAAGACTAAGCAGATTTTCACAGTGAGGGTGGCGGCGTGAAGGATCTAAACAAAACATTGATGTTTATTTTCATGGCAATTGGCGCC
>DFCG01000057.1:0-7728 GCA_002367455.1 Acinetobacter sp. UBA3060
GCAGCTACAGTAGCTGGTAGTGCGGTTGAAGCAGCTGATGCTGGTACTTATCGTGGTGTGTATAACGTAGAAGTTCGATTCTAATAATAAGAAATTTTTTATATAACATTTTGAATAAGTAGGAGATGTACTACATCTCCTATTTTAATATTTTTATGATTAATAATAATTATATTTAGGTTTGGGAGTGAAATATGATTAAAAAAATTATAGGATTTTCTATATTGTTTTTGTTTAGCTTTTCTTTATCAGCGGGAATAAAATTCAGTCCTATCCAACTCTATATTCAAGATTTTAAAAAACAGAAAAGTACAACTGTTAATATTGAAAGTACAGGATTAAGTACTTCAAAAATATATGAAATTAGTGCATTTAAATGGCAGCAAAATGAAAAAGGTGAAGATGTTCTATTGGAGGATAATACTTTATTGTTTAATCCAAAAACATTTGAGCTAAAACCTGAAAGTAAACAAGTTGTCCGTATCGGGTTTAGCCAACCCCCATTAAATTTAGAACAACAGCAATCATGGAGGATCATTTTTAAAGAAGTAACACCAGTTGATGATAATTCTTCGATTAATTTTTTATTTAATTTCTCACTGCCTTTTTTTGCTGGAAAACAGGTTGCACCACAATTAAATGTAGATCTGCAAAAAATTAATGAACTGGCTTATCTAAATGTAAATAATTTATCTAAATCTCATGCAAAAATTACTGAAGTAATAGTAGTGGATAGTAAAAACAATCAACTCATAAAAAAAGATTTTGTTCAATATATTTTGAGTGGAAATAAAATTAAATTTGAACTTGGGGAATTAAAAGAAAATGGAGATTTGAAATTAAAAATAAAAGTAGAGGATCATGAGGGATATTTGGAATTTCCTGTAAAAGCCTAGAAGATGCTTATAAAAAGAATAAATAGTAAAAGGATGATGCTATGAAGGTCACTAAAATTCTTCTAATGATCGCGTGTGGGATGGGGCTAACAAATGTAAATGCTGAAAATGTTCAACAGACGGTGCAGAAAGACAATTTAGAAATGTTCATCGTAAATATATGGGTAAATGGCTTAGATTATAACACTGAAGCAATTCATTTTTCTGATGGAGGGAAGAGATATATTGAGTGTGAGGCTTTATCCAGAATCGGAATTCACATTNNAAGCCATTAAAATTAACTTTCCAGTCAATTATTTTGAAGATACTCATTATGAATTAGAGGTAGAAAATCCCGAGAAAGCGAATTTTGGAGGGTTTGTTAATTATAGTTTATTTTATAATAAAGATGATGCAGAACAAGAATTTAATACATTTTCAGAAATTGGGATATTTAAAGATTATTGGTTATTAAAAAATGCTTTTTTATATCGTAATGAAGCTGAAGATATTGAAGAAGGATTTTTACGTGTCAATACGACGCTCGATGTTGAATTTCCAAAAATCTTTTCAAGACTTACCTTGGGAGATACGACAAGTCCTTATAGCAGTTTAAATAATTCTTTTCGGTTTGGGGGGCTAAGCTTTGGTACCAACTATACCAATCGTCCAGACTTTGTTTACTGGAATGCGCCTACTTTAAATGGAAGTGCAAGCGTACCCTCAACAATTGATCTATATATTAATGGGGTGCGTTTATATCGGGATTCTGTGACCCCTGGTAATTATAATCTTCCTGCTGGAGCAATGCTAAATCAGGCGGGTGATGCACAAATTGTTGTAGAAGATATTTTAGGGAATAGGAGCGTCCAGAGTTTTCCGGTTTATATTAATAGTCGATTATTAAAGCCAAAATTGAACGAATATAATATTTCATTAGGTAAACTTAGATATAACTATGATTATGTCGATGATGATTATCGGGAGTTTTTTACAAAATTGTTTTATCGGCGGGGTATAACTTCTTCAATGACCTTGGGAGGAGATTTTTTATATAGTAAAGATGTCAGCAATTTTGATTTTTTATGGACCCAAGGAATAAGTAAATACTTGCTTATGGATAGTGCATTTTCAGTTAGCCAGACAGAAGTGGATGATGAACAAGGATATGCGGCTTCGATAGCTCTAAGTCGGGATTTCAGAAACTGGTCCTTTGGTTTAAGTAGTCGATATTTTACTCAGGAATATCAATATTTAAGTGGTGATGTATATGACTCTAATATTGAAGCCTCAAATATTCTATATTTTAATTTTTCCAATTTGAGATTCATTGATGGATTAAATCTTAGTTATATTTATCAATCTTATTATGATCAAAATGGTTTTAGTAATGATACTCAGAAAATTTTTGATATTCGAGCTTCAAAAAGCTTAACAAAAAAATTATATACAAATTTTGGCTTTTATAAAGATTTTGGGAATGATGGGGATCATGGTTTCAATATCGCCTTATCTTACGATTGGGAAGAAAAGGGTCAAATTTATTTAAATCACGATACTGAGGATAATGAAACGGGTTTAAGTTTTAGTCATAGAACGATGACTCAGAATGGTTTTGATTATGTTTTGGGGGTTAATCGCACTGAAGAAGAAGTGAATTACAATGCTTATGGTTTATGGAAAACCAGTATTGGTAATTTACAACTTTCTCATGATGAGTATGAGGATCGTCGTAATTCACAGGCTATGTTTGAGGGTGCCTTGGTCTGGTTGGGGGGTAAAATGGCATTCACTAAATATGCTGATAATGCTTTTGCTTTGGTTGAGGTGGACCAACATCCAAATCTTGATATCTATCGCTCAGCGAGTCTAGCTGGAAGCACCAATAATCAAGGCTATATGTTTATACATAACATCATCCCTTATATCCATTACGATATTTCTTTTGACCATAACCAGTTAGCGATGGAAGAAACTTTTGAACACTCTTCTAAAAAAATGATTGGTCTGGATCAACGTGGATATAAGCTGAATTTTCCTATCTATAAAACCAAACGTATTGCGCTAAGAATTAAAGATGCACAACAAAATAATTTAGTTATAGGCTCTGAGGTTCTTGTAGATGGTCTCAGTACAGAAACTTCTTTTGTTGATAGTCAAGGTATTGTTTACCTATATCTATTTAAAGCAGGTACTTACACCCTCAAAGTGAAGACTAAGAGAGGACAGCAGTGCCAGGCTCAATTCATTCTGAATGAAAACCAATTCCAGAATTCAGACAAGCAAATTCTGGAAACTCTATGTAAGTAGGAGTAGAAAAATGAAAAAGCTCTTTTTATTTATTACCGCACTCAGTATGAGTGAAGTAGCCATGGCCCAATATTGCTCGATTGATGGTTTTACCACTCCAGAATTACGTCTAGCTAGCTATCAGCGTAGTCAGGCTGCCACTTCATTTAATATTTCATGTGATACTGGCTATTCAATTTTATTTAATAGTCAGAACCTGGTGAGTTCTAATGGGATAAGTTATGTGTCTAACGGTCCTAATAAATTGCGCACTAAATTAAATTTGAGTGGTGCAAATAATGGGTTATGGGGAGTCAGAGTGAATCAGGGAGCTTCACAGAGACAGAAATATGTCGTTTCGGTTCAACTCGAAGAGAATCCTTTTAATGGGGTTCCAGCTGGAACTTATCGTGATCGGATTTCTGTCGATATTAATTTTTAATTCATAGAAATGAGGAAATGACCTGAAAGACTTTAAACCAATCTGGGATCAGTGCAGTAAAGCAAATATGCAGAAACTTTGAGGGAATTAAATGAAGATCTGCTTAAAGTGAATATCTTTTTAGTGTGAGGAATAATTGGTATTCACTTGTTTTTTTAATATAAATAACCCGAATCGCGGATAAGAAAATGACTTGAAAAATAAGAGGACTAGAGCCATCAGTTGAGTTACCACACAAAACCTAAAGCCCTAGTCCTGATGTTCAATAGTACCGAATTATTCTGTGTAATTGATGATTTCTTTCTGAAATTTGAAGCAACTTATTGGAAATTTCTCAAACAAAGCCATCATTCGTTAAGAGTCAGAACTGCACAACTTACACTTTCTGAAATTTGCTTTATTGCCATTTGGTATAAGTGCTCCCATTTCATTAATTTCAAAGCATTCTTCTCATGGTTGAAGCAGGATAAAAGTCATTTAATTAAAAGCTTACCCTGTTACCAAAGGATGATTCACCTGATCAATATGCATCAATTAGCACTACATGCTTTACATGTAGCTGTAATAAAAGGTCAATATAAACAATATTTATGGATTGATTCAACGACTCTACCAGTCTGTAAAAATCAACGTATTCGACGTCATAAATCATTAGCCAAAATTGCATCCCGTGGTAAAAGCTCAATGGGCTGGTTCTATGGCTGTAAGTTACATGTTGTTATGAATCAATTCGGTGAAATCGTTCGTTCCGCTTTCTCCAATGGGCATATTGCTGACATAAAAATGGTTGAACATTTGGTTGAAGGTTTCGAAGCAAAGCTTTATGGTGATCGTGGCTATATCAGCCAGGAATTAAAAAATAGATTAAAAGAACAAGGTATTGATTTGATTACCTATCATCGAAAGAACATGCAGTCTGTTCAAGTTTGTGCATCAGATGAATATCACTTAAGACAGCGCAATAAAATAGAAACGTTATTCAGTTTATTGAAAGGACAATATAATTTAGTGACGAGTAAAGCTCGTAGTATTCATGGATTTCTAAGTGGGATTTATGCTTCTTTATGTGCATACCAATTAACCCATCGAAATAAGCCAACAATTCAAATTATGAAATCATTGGCTTAAGCAGGATTCGGGTTATAAATAATCATTTAGAAGTTTATTTTTGGATTTTTTTAGTTATTTTAATTCATCAAATAGTCATGAGATCTTTCTATACTGGGTGAAAAATATAAGCGAATAGGTGCGAGATGCAACAAATTTCCATCTCAGAATTATTAGAGCAACGACCTGTTATTCATAAAATCCAGTTTGATTTAAAAGAACAACGTAAACAGGCCATTCATGACAAAATAGTCCTAGAAGATCTGACACGGTCCCGTTTAAAAATTGCCATCGTTACCGAAACCTGGCCTCCTGAAATTAATGGTGTTGCCCATGCTTTATTGCAACTTTGTAAAGGATTACAAAAACAGGGGCATAAGATTTTATTAATACGTCCAGAACAACGACAAGCCTGTGACGATTTTAAACCGCATAGTGAATGTCTGGTTAAAGCACATTGCATTCCTAAATATAGCAATTTGCAGTTTGGTAGACCGCAATTTCTAAAAATTCATGAAGCTATTGAAACTTTTACACCCGATATTATCCATATCGTGACCGAAGGTCCTTTGGGTCTGGTAGCTCAGCAGCTTGCAAAATTCCATAAAATTCCAGTCTCTAGCGGCTTCCATTCGTCATTTCAGGAATTTAGCCGGTTTTTTGATTTGGCTTTTTTGCTTAAGCCGATTCAAGGCTATTTAAAGTGGTTTCATAATAATACTGATTTGACCTGTGTCCCGAGTCGAAGCACGGCTCAAGCCTTAAATCAGTTTGGTGTAACTTGTCCCTTAGCAGTCGTGGGCAGAGGCGTTGATCCAGATACATTTTCACCAAAGTGGCGATCACCAGATTTGCGCTATGCTTGGGGAGTTTCAAACGAGACCCGGGTGATGTTGTATGTCGGACGGCTTTCTCCTGAAAAGGAAATTGACGTGCTGATCAAAACCTATTTTGTGCTGCGTCAAGTTCGTCAGCAAGATATACGTTTGGTGGTGGTTGGAGATGGGCCGGATCGCACTCGACTNNGAAACCTTTGGAAATGTGGTATTGGAAGCGATGGCCAGTGGCTTGCCAGTGATTGCTTATGATTATGCTTGTGCAAACTTGCATGTGCAGCATGGTGAAACGGGATGGTTGAGTAGACTTGGACATCAGCAGGGGTTGATCCAGCAGATGCTCGGACTGCCTGATCTGCAAAGATTACAGCAGATGGGCGCGCAAGCACGTAAAAAAGCCGAAAAAGTAGGCTGGCAATATCCAGTCCGGCAATTTGAACAGGCACTGTATTCACTGGTACAGCAACAGGAATACAGGATATAAAACAAGAAAGGAGCACCAGTGTGAAACTCCAGAATGTAAAGATTAAATTTTTAGAAATCGATTTGAAAGGCTGTGTTTATCTGAATCATTTTTCGCATTCAGTCCGTATTGCCACTTTTTTTAAAATGATTAGCCGCTTAGGAAATGGTGCATTTTGGTATTTCATGCTGATATTGGTTTGGATCATGCAAGGCTTGATCTATACCGTGCAGATTGTTTATCTGATTTTGGGAAGCACTATTGGTACCATTATTTACAAGGTGCTTAAAATCAAAACCGTACGGCCACGTCCTTATCAGGTGCATCAGGTGATCCGTTTGGGTGAGCATCCACTGGATCATTTCAGTTTTCCTTCGGGACATACCTTGCATGCCGTGATGGCAACCACCGTTTTAGGTTATGTCGCACCTTTATTACTGATGCTGATGTTGCCTTTTACGGTTCTGGTCGCAGTGTCCCGAATGGTGCTGGGATTGCATTATCCAAGTGATGTGGCAGTTGGCGCAATTCTGGGTGGCATGATGGCAATTGCCATTGTCCTGACCGCGCCTTATCTGAATATTGTGCTGTAAAAATAAGTGAAAGCCGGAGCAAAGGCTCGCAGATTTTCACAGATTTGTTAAAGTACAGCATCAAAGCAATTATGGTGAGAAATAGAGATGGGTTTACGTTGGACTGACACGCTCGATATCGCGATTGAACTCTATGAAGCGCATCCAGATGTGGACCCGCAGTGGATTCGTTTTACTGATTTACATGCCTGGGTGTGTGCTTTGCCTGAGTTTGAAGATGATCCAACCAAGTCGACTGAAGGTTTGCTTGAAGCGATTCAAATGGCATGGATTGACGAGGCACGCTAAGGCCTCATCTTAAAAAAGCATTTTTTTACAGATGAAAAGCAGAAAAATGCGCATTATCTCGGTATAATGCGCCAAATTTTCATGTCAACAATTGACTTAAGGAGCCTATCATGGCTATCGAACGTACTTTATCTATCGTTAAACCAGACGCAGTTGCTAAAAACCACATCGGCGACATCTTTGCTCGTTTCGAGAAAGCTGGTCTTCAAATTGTTGCAACTAAAATGAAACATTTGACTCAAGCTGAAGCTGAAGGCTTCTATGCTGAGCACAAAGAACGTGGTTTCTTTGCTGACCTAGTTGCATTCATGACTTCTGGTCCAGTGGTTGTTTCAGTTCTTGAAGGCGAAAATGCTGTTCTTGCTCACCGTGACATCCTTGGCGCGACGAATCCTAAAGAAGCTGCTCCTGGTACTATCCGTGCAGATTTCGCTGTAAGCATCGATGAAAACGCTGCTCACGGTTCTGACTCTGTAGCATCTGCTGATCGTGAAGTTAACTACTTCTTCGCTCAAACTGAGATTGCTCCACGTACTCGTTAATTCGCAGTATTCAAGCCAGATAAGTGTTATTATACTTATCTGGTTTTTTTATTCTCTGAATAATTCTTTGCTCACATATTGAGCTTCTCCTTTCATCTTTAGACATGGTTTAGGTAATACACATGAGTACTGAAGCAGTCGCTGTATCAGCAGTTTCTGAGCCGCAGCAACACACTCCATCCGCTCCAGCACAGGCAAATACTGTCGAGAAAGTGAATTTACTTGGCATGTCACGTCCGCAAATGGAAAAATTCTTTGAGGACATGGGTGAGAAGAAGTTTCGTGCCGGGCAG
>DFCG01000031.1:0-2595 GCA_002367455.1 Acinetobacter sp. UBA3060
AAATGTCAACAGACCCTAATCTAATAAATATAATTTTTCTAATAGGTTGGCTATGGGTATTGATATTTTGGGGTTAAAAAGCAAAGACGAAGCGCGTTTGAAGCATATGCTAAAAGAACTAGCTGAGTTAAATGATTCATTAAGTTCTAAGTATTCATTACGTGCAGATTTGCGAGATTTAACAAATAGGTCTTTTACTGTTGGTAAGTTACTTCAGGAAGAATTAGATAAAATTAAATCTAATCAGCAGAAATTAGAAGAAGCTTGTAATGAAACTTTAAGAGTTAAGAATAAAATCGAAGCTTGTTTGGGAACTATTAGTGAAATAGAGAGCAAGCTAGAATTAGATGATAATGGCATCTCTATATATGATCGTATAGTCGAACTTACATCCGCAGAAAGCATTGAAGAAATTGAAAATTCTAAGCAAGAAATTCTAGACAAATATAATGAATTATTTTCGGAAGATGAGCAGGGTGAATCTACAGTTGATCAACTTTTGTCGAAAGTAAAGGAAATAAAAGAAAAATATGCTGAACTGTTTGAGGAACAAAATAAGGATGGTGAAAATTTATTTGAAGAAATGGAATCAAGAGTAAATAAATTAGGAGAATTATGGAAAGAGTATTTTGTAGAAGATGAAGAAGGGGTAACAAAAAGTGAATTAATTGATGGAAGGCTTAAAAAATTAGATCAATTTTATATCAGAATTTATGGTGATGAAGCTAAAGATATTCCATCATTAAAGAAAGAACTAGAAGAAAGATTAGATAATTTAAAAGATGTAGAGACTCGAGCAAAAGCTACGATTGATTTATCGAGTGAGGCGGGATTGGCTGGTGGATTTGTCAGTAAGCGAAAAGAAGCAAATACGGCTCGTTTAATAAGTTTGGCTGTGTTTATAGTAACGGTTTTATGTATGTTTGGTTTTAATCTTTGGCTTTTTGATGCTGATGATTTTAAAAATATGGAACTTCATACTTTATTATTTAAGATTACCATTAATGCTCCTTTAATATGGATAGCAACCATAGCAAATATAAACTTAAACAGATTTTCTAGACTTGAGCAAGAGTATTCACACAAGGAGTCTCTAGCAAAGTCATATGAGCGCTACAGGGCTGAAATTGAACAGTTAGAACAACTTGGTGTTCAAGGAGCTGATGATCTTAAAATTAAGTTGCTAGATACAAATTTAGAAGCATTTAAGTTAAATCCGGTTTCACATACCAAGCAGGAAGGTAAATCATTTGCATTATTTAATTTCGGAAGAAAAATAAACGATACTTAATTAGTGGTTCGATTTGAAATAGTTGATTAATTGTTTAATATCATCCGTCTGCAACTGTTCACGCATTTTTAAAAACTGCTTTTCATCTATATTGTAAACTTGGAGGGAAAGCAGTTTTTCTATATCTTCTTGTGGAAAACGATATTTAATAATTTTAGCAGGTACACCACCGACAACTGCATATGGTGGCACATCTTTGGTCACGACTGCGCCTGTCGCCACTACCGCGCCTTCACCAAGGTTCACACCCTGCATAATCAAAGCGCGTGAGCCAATCCAACAGCCATCGCCAATAACAGTATCGCCAGCAGGCACAAAACTGCGTGTATCGAACGGAAACGCTGAAATCCAATCGGTACGGTGTAACTGGTTACCTCCCATCATAATTACGCATTCAGCACCAAAACAGACAAAATTGCCGATATAGAGCTGGTCAATCGGCTTCTCAGGCGTTGCAGGCTTATCATGTAAATAACGCACCACACAACGCTCAAAACCCTGATCCCAATAAGCTGAGTAGTATGAGTAATTCCCTTTAATGTGAATATTCGGATTTTTCACCGTTTTCGAAATAAACTCGAACTCACACCAATGCTTTACAGGAGAATTAATTAACTTTTCAGACATAAGGGAGATACAAAAAATAGTGAATAAGAAATTATACCTAATCGGGGTTTAAACTTGCTGAATAATATCTAAAAGACATTCGCGCACGCATAAAACAATGATTAAGCTGTGGTCGATGCTGGAGGAATACGAGCAATCACCTTAATTTCAAAATCAAAACCTGCTAACCACGTGACACCTACAGCTGTCCAATTAGGATAAGGCTTTTGCGTAAACACCTGATTTTTAACTTTCATGATGCTTTCGAACTGCTGTTCTGGATCAGTGTGAAAGGTGGTGACATCAACAATATCATCGAAAGTACAACCAGCCGCTGCCAAAGTTGCAGCTAAGTTTTTAAAAGCCTGTTCTACCTGTTTCTCGAAATCTGGTTCAGGAGAACCATCTTCACGGCTACCGACCTGACCAGAAACAAAAAGTAAGTCTTCCGATTTGATCGCAGCAGAATAACCATGCTGTTCATAGAGGGCATGGCGGTCTTGGGGAAATATCGCAGTTCTAGTCATGTCTATTCTCATTCAATATCTAATTTATAAGTGAGTGAAAGCAACTTAACTTTCACATACGCATCGTATGTAAACATAATTGACATACGGAGCGTATGTCAATTAAAATTTTTATGATGATGAGGTAAAGTAATTCATGTCTGTTCGTGAACAAAAAATGGCGGAAACCCG
>DFCG01000001.1:0-167 GCA_002367455.1 Acinetobacter sp. UBA3060
AAAGTGTCAACACACCCTAGTATTGCAATGATCTTGAGTTGAATTTAACTCAGTAGAGAATGATGAGAGAAATAATCACATTCAGCATCAAGTAGATCAACAACTGAAAAAATATTGAGACATAAAAAAACCCAGTCAAATTGACTGGGTTTTTAAAATTTGGCGGA
>DFCG01000001.1:194-4934 GCA_002367455.1 Acinetobacter sp. UBA3060
AACCGCTCTGCCACGCTTCCATGGCCGACATGATATAAACAAAAATCACGCTTGGCAAATATTTTTATGCTTTCACTGCATCAACTGCACAAAATAAAATCAATTCCATTAATCTGCTGAATTTTCTGGCTTTTCATAACGAATTGAATTGATGAACCAGAGTTTCTTGCCGGAGGGGGTCAATACCTCGGCCTCCTCATCGACCTGCTTGCCTAATAATGCGCGTGCCATCGGTGAACTGATCGATATATGCTGCGGATGATGATCATAAATTTCATCTACACCGACAATGCGTAAAGTTTTTTGTTCACCTTCTTCATTTTCAATGTCCACCCAGGCACCAAAATAAACTTTTCCTTCCTGCTCCGGGGAAAAATCGATGATTTTCAGTTCTTCGAGGCGCTTGCCGAGATACCTGACCCGTCGATCAATTTTACGCAAAATTTGCTTGTTATATTGGTAGTCTGCGTTTTCAGAACGGTCGCCGAGACTGGCTGCCCAGTTCACTTTTTTGGTAATTTCAGGACGTTCTTCATGCCAGAGATTCTTAAGTTCTGCCACCAATTTATCGTGTCCAGCACGGGTGATTAAGTTGGATTTCATACGTCTTGCTGATCAAATTTTCAGTGTTTTAACTTACAAACAGCTTATTTTATTTACCACTTTAACACAATGGTAAAATTCCAAAAAAATTAACTTTATATTTCAATATCTTAAAATTATTTTTAAAAATAATTTGTGTACAAAATTTGACAATCGTTTTTCAGATCATTAATATGCCACCAACTTCCGGAAATGCTTACTTTTTAATCTATGTAGTTTTTCTACATAATTATCTTTAAATCTCTTGTCATTTTGAATGACGTCATGACTGCCCAACCCTTATTGAATTTATCAAACTGTTAAAATTTCTGGCTTTGTTGGCTGTGATTTTTAGGGCATAAATTACTTGTAGCGGAGACAACATGCACAGTAGTTCATCCACTGGGTCGAGGCTTTGCCTAAGATCTGTAATTTCTTCTCTCCCTTTGAAAGCACTTGTACTGAGCACTGCATTTATTCCCCTACACAGTATCAATGCAAGTAAGACCACACTTCAGTTTGATCATGTGGTCAATAGCAATAAGTTGACCGTGGTTGCGGTTGAAAATCCGACTACCGTATTCCAGGATGGACAACATCTGCATGGCTTCGGTTATGATCTGGTTCGTAACTATGCTAACAATCTGAATGTAAAACTCGATTTTAAAATCGTTCCTGATAATCAGACTGCCCTACAGTGGGTTGCTCAGGGTAAAGCCAATCTGGCTATGACGACTACTGATATACGCACCATTGAAAACAAGCGTTTGACGTCGTTCTCGGCCACTTGTGGCGATGAATCAATTCTGTCGAGTAATGGCTTGAATACCAATTTAAATCTGGTGTTTAAATCTGCTACAGATCCTTTGAGCCAGACGGCCAGTGCTTTTGTCTGCAAAGGCAAACAAAGTGGTGCCATTAAGCAGCTTGCTTCATTTTATAATCAGAATGTCGTGAAAGAGGAATCTTGGACCACCATTCAACGTGATTTGAACAACCGTCTGCCGATCTATGAAGCGAGTTTTAAACAGACAGCGCAGCAGTATGACCTGGATTGGCATTTACTGGCGGCCATTGGTTATCAGGAATCTTATCTGAAACCGAATTCAGTTTCTCCGACGGGTGTGCGTGGTTTGATGATGCTGACCAACAGTACAGCAAAAGCCATGGGCGTGAGTAACCGTACCGATCCTACTCAAAGCATTCAGGGTGGTGCCAAGTATTATGATCAAATGCTTAGTCGCTATGATCATATTCCTTTTCCAGATCGGAACTGGTTTGCACTGGTAGCTTATAATATGGGCCCAGGTGCAGTGAATCAGTTGCAAAAGCGCATTCAGTCGCAAGGCAAGAACCCGAATAACTGGGTGAACTTATATGCCTATCTGGATCAGAATAAAGCCAATAATGGTCGCTACCGTCAAGCGGTACAATATGTGACCCGCATTCGTGCTTATTTGGAACATATCAAGACCACACCACAATTGGTGAATATCTAAGCTAAAACCTTAGCATTAATCAAAATGACATAAAAAAAGCTTACCTCAGGGTAAGCTTTTTTCGTCTTTATTCAGGCTAATGTCTTAGTAGAATTAAGCCGTGGTATTTTCAAGTACTTTCTTGAACAAATCTTTTTGTTCCTGACTTGGTTTTGCAGTCTGAAGTGCCATCAATTGTGACATATCACCCTGTACTTTGATTTTACCTGTCATAAATGCCTGCATCGCAGCAGCCATATCAAACTCTAGGAAAACTTTACGTAGAGTTTCGCCATCCATATTCAGCGTAGTTTTGGCATTTGAAGACAAACCTTTTTTGATTGCCCCACCATCTAAAGATAGTTCAGTATTACCTGTAGTGTCCGCTACAACCAAATTAATCGCAAGGTTCGCCAAAGCTGGTGGCAAATTCAAATCGCCAGCTTGCGCAGTTAGAGTTTCTACAGTTGAAAACCAATCATCAGTTAAAAAAGCAGGCATGATCTTTCCTCAAATTATTTGTTCATTTGTGTCGACTATCCAGACGACATCATGTTGAAGCTATTATGCTTGTGCTTTGTTATATCATGATCATTAGCGCAAAGGCTAACGAATTTTGTACGCGCCGTTCAATTTTTGTAGTTCTATTTTTATTTATGTTTATAAGCAGACATCAACCCGCGGGCTGATGTCTACACGTTCTAAAATTAGTCTGCAGCAAAGCCCAGATTNNACTTCAAAATCAAATAATTCACGATCGACCAGCTGCGATGGCGAAACATTTTGCAATGCGCCAAAAATGCTGTGCAGACGTTTTGGATGTGCTTTATCCCAATCACGTAACATGTCATTGATAATTGCGCGCTGCAGGTTGTCCTGAGAGCCACATAAATTACATGGAATAATTGGAAATTGACGCATTTCTGCATATTTGATGATGTCTTTTTCTTCCACATAGGCCAGTGGGCGAATCAGAATGTTCTTTTTGTCTGAAGACAACAGTTTTGGTGGCATAGCTTTCAAGCTGCCGCCATGGAACAGGTTCAGGAAGAAAGTCGCCAAGATATCATCACGATGATGGCCTAAAGCAACTTTGGTCGCGCCAATTTCCTGCGCAAAACCGTATAAAGAACCACGACGCAAACGTGAACAGACTGCACAATAGGTTTTGCCTTCTGGCGTCAGTTTTTTGGTAATGCTGTAGGTGTCTTTTTCCAAAATGTAATACGGAATATTATTTTCTTCTAAATAACGCGGTAGAACATCTTCAGGGAAGCCTGGCTGTTTCTGATCCAGATTCACAGCCACTACATCGAAATTGATCGGTGCGATGCGCTTGAACTGTAGCAGGATATCCAACAGGGTATAACTGTCTTTACCACCAGAAATACACACCATGACCTTATCGCCTTCTTCAATCATCTTGAAGTCACGAATGGCATGTCCGACCTGGCGGCGAAGCTTCTTCAACAAACGGTAGTAGGCTGAGCTTGTTGGCAGTTCAGGTTTGAAATTAAATCCTTGTTCGGACTCAACTGGCGAGTACATAGACGAGATTAACCCATAAAAAAAATACCGCGCAATTTTAGCCGATTCAGACCGCTATCGCATCAAAAGAATTTATTTTCATGAAAATGTCTTATTAGTTTCATTTTCATGTTTTATTTAGATTGATATATTGAACGATTGCGTTCATTTTTTAGTCAAGATGCTTATCTTTTGGACTTTTCCACAGTTGTCCACAAAAGCTGTGGATAACTTTGTGGATTGAAACAGACTTGACAACTTGTCCGGCTCAAAAGATAAGGCTTTTCTTTGAATTGATCATTTTTTGATCAATTTAATTATTTATAAAAATCAATTAGTTAAACCTGTCAAGCCTAAGGTTTTAAATTAAATCATATTTTTTTTTCTACTGCTAAAATGTAAAAAATGACTTGCATTTACAAACTCGTTTATAAATGCAGCGCACAAGTCTTTTCATTCCGTAATTTTTTGTTAAACTCTTTATTGAATTTTTCTCGCTTGTGTTTACTTAATATAAACAATGAAAATAAATGTGTATGTTTTGGGGCGTTATGGGATCAGTGGTTTGCTATTAGCAAGCTGTTGTCACTTTGCTTATGCCGGTCAAACGATCTATCAATTACGTGACAGTAATGGCAGTACTTTATTGACCAATAAGAAAAGTCGCTATAACCATCTACAGGTAGAAAAGAAAACCTATTATCCAGACAGCAATATTCACAGTTATAGCAACTGGGGTTCAAGTGAAGCTTCGGTATTGCCAAGTTATAGTAAAAATAAAAATGCCTATGACTCGATCATCCGTCAGGCAGCACAAACCTATGGTGTATCTGAAGGCTTGATTAAAGCCGTGATGCATACCGAATCCGGTTTTAATGTGCAGGCACGTTCTCCAGTCGGTGCACAGGGCTTAATGCAACTCATGCCCGCGACTGCCCGTCGTTTTAATGTCAGCAATGCTTATGACCCGCAGCAGAATATTATGGCAGGTGCCAAATATCTGGCCTGGTTATTGAAACGTTTTAATGGCAATACCACCTTGGCACTGGCCGGCTATAATGCCGGTGAAGGTAATGTTGCCAAATATAAGGGCGTACCACCGTTTCGTGAAACTCAGGACTATGTCCGTCGTGTCAGCAGCCGTTATCAGAAC
>DFCG01000136.1:0-225 GCA_002367455.1 Acinetobacter sp. UBA3060
GCCCATCATCCAGCGGACTGCCACCGGCAATAAAGACAAACCAATGATAGTAATGACGCAACCGGTCACGACTGGTGGAAAGAAACGGATAATTTTGGAAAAATAAGGTGCGAGGAAAAAACCGATCAATGATGCGACAATGACTGCACCGTAGACGGCTTGCAAACCACCGCCTGTAGTCACAATCGCCACCATCGTTGCGACACCGGCAAAAGAAACCCCTTG
>DFCG01000136.1:393-9862 GCA_002367455.1 Acinetobacter sp. UBA3060
ACCACGTCTGTCGCAGGTTTTCCCAGATGTGTATCTAAAATATGCGTGCTAATCATGCATGAAGCTCCTGAGCCAGTCGTGACAAGGCAATTTCTGCCAGTTGATGATGGACAATACGTTTCTCAATCTCTGGATCATTTAGCAAACGATAGTTCAGGGCTTGAAGGACGTCTTCACTGCTCAATCCAGCAGCTTTGATCAGAAAGATAAACCCATATTTTTTTTCATAGGCAAGATTGCCTTTAAGCAGCGCGAGCTGGGTATCGTCATCTGCTGTAATGCCGGATTGCTCACGATGGGAAAAGTCTTTTTCTATTTCACTTAATTCAGCCTGTGCCTGTTTTTCACCTATACGGGGATGATTATCCAGCGCAGTTTTAATTTCATCCCAACTCCAGGTCGCCGCCTGTTGGTTCGCTGCACTCAAAACATCCTCAAGCGATGCATAAGGACGTTTTGCGGCAAGCTCGGTCGACCAGCTGGGTATTTGCACACAGTGCTTTAAAAAGATCATCGCATCTTCTGCTGATGCTTGATTAAATTCAACAAGTTGCACTATTCAATCGCCTGTTTATATTGCTTGGTTATTTAAAACTGGTTTTGCAATAACAGTGCCAAAGCTGATGTGTTTGTTATTTTTATAAAGTACATGACTCAAAAAAGAGCATCTAAACTGATCTTTTCCAATATATTTTATGATTATGGCGCATGATGGTTATACCAGTGCTCGGCAATATCCCCACGACGGCAAATCCAGACCTTGTCATGATTTTGAATGTAGTCCAGGAACTTTTGTAGAGCTTTAAAACGTCCCGGCCGTCCTAAAATACGGCAGTGCATGCCAATCGACAGCATTTTTGGCGCAGTTTCGCCTTCGGCATAGAGCACATCAAAAGCATCTTTGAGATATTGATAAAACTGTTCCCCGCTATTAAAACCGCCAGGTGAACTGAATTTCATGTCATTGCTATCCAGGCTATAAGGAATAATCAAATGCGAACGTGTTTCCCCTGCCTGATTGGTCAAGGTGCTCCAAAATGGCAAGTCATCCCCATAGTAATCAGCATCATATTTGATTTGAGGAAAATCAGCCAGAAGTTGACGGGTATTCGGACTGTCCCGACCGGTATACCAGCCGATCGGTGCTTCACCAAACAGGCTTTCCAGAACGCTGACCGCCTGATCCATATATTGGCGTTCCATTTCAATCGGCATGTCCTGATAATGTAGCCAGCGCTGACCATGTGAAACGACATCATAATGAGCTGATTTAATCGCCTCTACCACATAAGGATTACGTACCAATGCCATGCCGACCCCAAAGATAGTCATCGGCAAACCACGTTTCTGGAACTCCTGATGAATCCGCCAGAAGCCAGCACGTGAACCATATTCGTACATCGAATCCATCGACATATGTTTGTCTGGAAAGCTGGCAGCACCAATAATTTCAGATAAAAACTGTTCTGATCCCGTATCACCATGTTCAATGTGGTTTTCACCACCTTCTTCATAATTCAGCACAAACTGTACCGCGACACGCGCGCCGTTTGGCCATTGCACTTTTGGTGGTTCGCCATGATAACCAATCAGGTCACGCGAATAAGGTGCACTGCGAATGCTCTCGATAAGTTCTTGTCCGCGTAAGTAGCTAGTCGTCACATCAATTCCTTGTCGATTCTAGTAAATGATCAATGGTCTATACGCGTGATAAGCAATTTATGCGCCAAAGTAGAGCATTGAAATTGAGAGCACGCTTTTTAAAAAATATTTTCAGCGAGATTTAAGCTTAGAAATATCTCACATCTCAATATTTGCGTGGTTGAACATAAAAAAACCTGGAAAGATGCTTATTTTGTTTTCAATCGCCGGTCAGTGTTCTGATTTACGCAATCCTATGTCCTATTAATTGAAATTTCATAGAACACCTTGCTGTTTTATAGTCCAGCTAAAGGTCACGACACAGAACCCATTATGAATACAAATATCGCCACGTTTAGTCCCGACTTACCCGTCCATATGACATTCGAGGAACATGACTGGCATCTTTTGGCTCAGTACTGGTATCCGATTGCACTTGCGCGTGATATTACAGAACAGCCAACAAGTAGTATGCTGCTTGATATGCCGCTGGTGATTTATAAAATGAACGATGAACTGGTGGTGGCGAAAGATGCATGTCCGCATCGCGGTGTACCTTTAAGCTTGGGAAAAAATGACGGCCAAGGCGTGGTGTGTCGTTATCACGGTTTACGCTTTGGCANNGATGCAGAACCTCATATTCCTAACATGCCTTTTTGGGATGATGCTGAGTATCAGCAACTGGTCTGCCCTCAGATAGACATTCAATGTTTTGCAGGAAGACAGCTCGAAGGTTTTATTGATGTGGCTCATTTTGCCTGGGTGCATCCAGACACTTTTGGCGATCCGGAGGATGTAGAAGTTCCTGATTACAGTACGACAGAAACGGAGGTCGGTTTTAATGCAGATTATATCAGCAGTGTGGGACGTTATCCGATCGGAATCGAGCAGCGTGGCCAGGAAGATTTTAAATGGTTACGTCATTTTGAAGTGAGCCTACCCTTTACTGCAACACTTACGATTCATTTTCCAAATCATGCCAAGCAGGTCATCATGAATGCGGCTTCACCCATGACTGCGCGTTCAACACGACTTTTTGCACCTATTTGCCGCAATTATGATAAAGATTTACCGGTTGAAGATGCCTATGCCTTTAATATGAAAATTTTCGAGGAAGATCGTGTGATTGTAGAAAATCAGAAACCTGAATATTTACCTCTGGACTTATCTTTAGAAGCGCATTTTCCGGCAGATCGAAGCTCGAGTATGTACCGAAAATTACTACGTAAACGGGGATTTAGTCCTTTATTTGCTGCTTAAAATTTTATTCAAAAGAAAGATTCATAATAAATAACCAGGGTTAGAGCTCCTCTGATATTTAAAAATTAATTGGGTTATATATTGATTTCTATGAGGATACATCTTGTTATATAGCCTCATAAGCCTTGTATTCTGGTGAAGATAAGGCCTTTTAGAACGATAAAGAACTTTAAGAAGATAAAATTAGTTTTTTATTAAAATAGGTATATAATAAATAAAATCACTTTACTTTACTATTTTAATAAAATTATGGATCAATATTGCACACTGCAGATTTATCAGGAAGATGAATGGCTGGATTGCGCTATTGTTGAAATTGTCGGCCAACAACAGACTGGATGGCAAGCAGCCACGCGCACATCATATCTATTTGAATATGCTATTTCTTATATGGATCTAAACGATGGGCATGCACTTGCCTATCATTTACCAGTAAATGTGCAAAATACATTGCAATCTACCTGGCCGGCCTTCCTGATGGATTTGTTACCTCAAGGATATGGTCGTAAAGAATTACTCCGTCAGCTTAATTTTTCTGAAAATACTCAGGAACAAGCAGACTGGGCGCTTTTAAAAGCGGGTGCAGGCAATCCGATTGGCAACTTACGGATTAAAGAGGCTTATGAATGGCTACAGGGGCAGTTCCCTGTTCAGCAGAACCATGGCTTTAGTCTAGACCAAGTCGTAGAACGTCAAGAAAAATTTATTGAATCCTTAGCCTCTTATGGACTTTTTATTGCTGGCTCTTCTGGTATTCAGGGCGAGTGGCCAAAATTACTGCTGACCCAAGGTCATGATGACCTGTTCTATCTGGATCACACGCTTAGAGATCATCAGGTCAAACAGCATTGGCTAGTGAAATTCAGCCGTGGCAGCGATCAGAATTTAGATAAAATTTTGATGCACGAAGCCTTATATATGAAAGTTGCCCAGTATCTCGGACTTCGTGTTCATCAGGAACTGGAACTGCATGGCAAGACTTTATTTATTCCCCGATTCGACCGTAAAGTTATTGAGGGGAAGGTTGAAAGAATCGCTCAGGAAAGTATTGCTTCTCTGGGAGGAAAAGCAGGTTTTGGGGTAAGAATGACCCATAACCAGATCTGTAGCCTGTTGATGCAATGCTGTACTGAACCAAAACAGGAAATCTTTGAATATTTGAAGCGTGATCTTGCCAATGTCGCTTTAGGTAATAAGGATAATCATACCCGTAATACAGCGATTCAACGTTTCAATAAAGGAATCATTCAACTAACCCCATTATTTGACTTTGCGCCGATGTGGCTACATCCAGATGGTATTGCCCGGACTACGCGTTGGGAGCGAGATGATCATGGTGGTATGCCAATTTGGCATTCAGTCATTGAACAGATCGCCGAAAGCACGATGATTGATCCAAAAGAAATCAAAGCGGTGTTAATCGAACAATTACCACTTTATCAGGGATTACTCGAGCACATGCAGTATCTACAATTGGCACCTGAAATTCTGGAAAATAGCCAGTATCGAATTGATAATATTTGCCAACAATTGGAGGAGCTGAATTATGGATAAACGCTTCAAGCCACTGACTCCGATTCAACAGATGCAAAAGAGATTGTCTGTACTTGAAACCGTCAGTAACAATCCTGACTGGCCTTTTCATCAGGTTGCTCGCTTCATTCGTACCGAGTTGCACCTCACACTCAACGATATGGCTAAAATTACCAAGATTGCTCCCCAGACTCTACAGAAAATGGAACAACCGGAAGGCAATCCAACACTCAAGTCTATGCANNAATCTGATGCTTTAATTGATATTTAGGGGAATTTTAGAGAAGAAGAATGACTTAACAACTGAAAATATGCCCTCCTCCAATCTGTTTATTGAGTCCTTGCTCCATCGCAGGAATCCCGGTTTAAATTAAACACGGGATTCACTGGAGGCTGATATTTTCTCATCAGTTTTTTAATGAATAAGTTTACTTTTTAAACATCATTATGAAGAAATATCAACACAGAGATATTTCATTTCAAGGTATTCATCCATACCGAATTTAGACCCTTCACGGCCTAACCCTGATTGCTTGACTCCACCAAATGGCGCAACCTCATTAGAGATAGCTCCGGTATTGATTCCCACCATACCGTATTCTAAGGCTTCACCTACACGCCACTGACGTGCTGTACTTTGGGTAAATACATAGGTAGCCAGACCGAATTCTGTATCGTTCGCCATCTGAATTGCTTCTTCTTCAGTCTTGAAACGGAATAACGGCGCCAACGGTCCAAAAGTTTCTTCTTTTGCCACACGCATCTGCTGAGTAACTTCAGTCAGAAGCGTTGGCTCGAAGAATGTACCGCCCAGATTTGAGCGCTGTCCACCGGTTTTCACCTGTGCACCTTTGCTCACTGCGTCGGCAATATGTGACTGCACTTTTTCGATCGCAGCCTCATCAATTAATGGACCTTGGGTAGAAGCTTCATCACGGCCATCACCGACTTTTAGTTTGGCAACGGCAGCCACCAGTTTTTCTACCAGCGCATCATAAATGCCATCTTGTACATAAATCCGGTTCGCGCAAACACAAGTCTGTCCACTATTACGGAATTTACTGGCCATGATGCCCTGTACCGCCTGTTCGAGATTGGCATCATCAAAGACCAGAACTGGCGCATTGCCACCAAGTTCTAAGGAGAGTTTTTTGATGGTCGGCGCACATTGCTGCATCAGGATACGACCGACTTGAGTTGAGCCGGTAAAGCTTAACTTTTTCACGGTTTCGCTTTCACATAAGACCTGACCCACTTCAACCGCATCACCACTGACATGCAGCAATACATCTTGTGGCAAACCTGCGCGCAAGGCCAAAACTTCAAGCGCATAGGCGGTTAAAGGCGTTTGTTCAGCCGGTTTAACCAGCATGGAACAGCCAGCAGCCAGAGCTGGCGCGGCTTTACGGGTAATCATCGCCGCCGGAAAATTCCACGGTGTAATGGCCGCTGTCACCCCAATCGCCTGCTTAATGACCAATAACCGTTGATGGGCAAGCGTTGGAGTCAACACGTCACCATCAATACGGCGTGCCTGCTCAGCAAACCAGCGGATAAAGGAAGCAGCATAACCGATTTCACCCCGTGCCTCAGCCAGTGGCTTNNTTTCTGGGCTTGCTGAGAACGAGCAATCAGCTGTTCTACAGACGCCCGGTCATGGGATTTTACCCAGGCCAAAGTGGCTTGGGTTGCTGCATCTTTGACTTCAATATATTCATCCGTGGCAGGCTGATCGAAGCTGATATCAGGATGCTGTAATAAATCTCTATATTGCGCTTGAAGCATGATCATTACTCTTTTATTAGGCTGCGACAGACAGTGCAAACCCTTGTTTCAAGATAGCCAATCCCGCACGGAACTGTTCTGCCGGAATCGTGAGCGGGTATAGGAAACGGATTACATTACCATAACGACCGCAGGTCAGGATTAACAGACCATTTTGCATGGCATGGTTTTGTACAGCTTTTGCCTGTTCCGCAGTTTCAAGCTCAACCGCCACCATTGAACCCAGTGCACGAATATCTTTAACCATGCTAGAAGACATTTTCAGTTCATGTAAAACATCAATCAGTTCTGCGCCTAGATCATTTGCTCTCTCACAAAGACCTTCTTCTTCAATGATATCCAGTACCGCATGGGCAGCCGCGACAGCAACCGGGTTACCTGCATAAGTGCCGCCCAATCCACCTGGATTTGGTGCATCCATGACTTCAGCACGACCTACAACGCCTGAAATCGGGAAACCGCCGCCCAGACTCTTGGCCATCGTAATCAGATCTGGCTTGGTCTCATAATAATCCATCGCAAACAGTTTACCTGTACGCGCAAAACCAGACTGTACTTCATCAGCAATCAGTAAAATGCCGTTTTGATCGCATAGTACACGCAAGCGTTTCAGGAATTCTGCAGGCACCACATTAAAACCGCCTTCNNTAACGGGCATGGAAAACACCACCAGGCATCACCCCAAAGTCGCGTTTATAAGGTGCAGTTTTACCGGTCATGGCCATCGTCATGAATGAACGGCCATGAAAACCATTACCAAAAGTCACAATGCCATGACGGCCAGTATGGGCACGGGCAATTTTAACTGCATTTTCGACAGCTTCAGCACCAGTCGAAAAGAATGAGGTTTTTGCAGCACCTTGGATGGGAGCGCGTGCATTGATACGTTCTGCCAGAGCAACGTAACTCTCGTATGGTACAACCTGATAAGCCGTATGGGTAAATTTGGTTAATTGTTCAGTGACCGCAGCAATAATTTTAGGGTGACGATGGCCAGTATTCAGTACGGCGATTCCGCCCGCAAAGTCGATATATTGATTGCCTTCTGCATCCCAGATGGTCGAATTTTCTGCTTTCTCTGCGTACCATTGACACATGACCCCAACACCACGTGGTGTCGCCTGCTGTTTACGTGCATTCAGTGCTGAGTGTTTACTGTCCATTTTGTATCCTCATTCTTGATTCATACGTTGTAAATTTTGCTATCCGGATCTTGGGATAGAAATTTGCCAAAGACTGGCTGATATGGTTCATTTTGCGCTTTTATACGTATGAGACGAGAGCCACTTTGCAGCAGATCGAAGGAGCCAATTGGTCTAGTTGAAATTAGTAAAAGAGTCAAAATATAAAATTATTTTATTTATAAACAATTATTTATTTTTTTAATAAAAATTGGCTCCTTTTTAAATAAAGAAGCCAATTTAAAAATCCATTGCGAAAATTTAGGATAGGTCATCATGGATTAAATCCATTCATTTTTATGGATTAATCCATCTTGCAAAAACTTCGCTTAACCCGGATAGATGCCGCGTTCCTGACGCGCCATTAAAATCCGCTCACAGGCCAGAATATAAGCGGCTGTACGCAAAGAACATCCGGCCTGGACTGATTTTTGCCATACATCCTGTACCGCATTTTTCATGCTGGCATCCATACGCTGATTAATCTCTTCCTCGGTCCAGAAATAACTGGCCAAATCCTGAACCCATTCAAAATAGCTGACCGTCACGCCACCCGCATTGCAGATTACATCTGGCACCACGGTAATATGACGCTCACTCAGAATTTCATCCGATTCAGTCAAAGTGGGACCATTGGCACCTTCCAGAATCATTTTGGTCTGAATATTTTGCGCGACCTGAGTATTAATCACACCTTCCAACGCTGCCGGAATAAAGACTTCGGCAGGAATGGTCCAGAAAGCTGATGCAGAAATTTCATCGCTGGCAGAAAATCCCTGAATTTTATGGTGGGTATTTGAGTATTCAAGCAGCTTTTTAATATCAATTCCCTGTTCCTGATACAGGGTGGCAGAATGGTCCTGAACACAGATCACTTTGCTGCCATTTTCCTGGAAAAGCAGCGCAGCTTCACTGCCGACATTGCCAAAGCCCTGCACACAGACGCGGGCATCTTTTAAATCCAGACCGATTTGCTGGGCAACTTCACGCCCGCTAATAAACACACCACGACCTGTGGCTTTACTGCGGCCCAAGGAGCCACCCAGATGCACCGGTTTTCCGGTAACCACACCAGTAATCGTAGAACCTGCATTCATGGAAAACGTGTCCATCATCCAGGCCATGATTTGTGGATTGGTTCCAACATCCGGTGCCGGAATATCTTTTTGCGGTCCAATAATTAAATTGATTTCTGCCGTATAACGTCGGGTCAAGCGTTCCAGTTCGCGTTTGGAAAGCTGGCTCGGATCGACTCGCACACCGCCTTTGGCTCCACCAAAAGGTAAATTTAGAGCAGCACATTTGATTGTCATCCAGGCTGACAGAGCCATCACCTCATCCAAATTGACATCTGGATGAAAACGCACACCGCCTTTGCCCGGACCGCGGGTTAAATTGTGCTGAACACGATAGCCTTCAAAATGCTGAACCGTACCATCATCCATAATGACCGGGACATCGACAATCAAACTGCGCTTTGGGCGTCGCAGCATATCCAGTCTTTCACTCAGTTCACCCAGATAAGGCGCTACTTTATCCAGTTGCTTAAGATAATTGTTCCAGGCCGTTGTACCCTGATCGGTGTAGGTCAATCCTTTCATCATCATGTTCATTCTATGATCCTTTTGTTATATGCAGTCGTATGTCCTGGCGGCTGCAACACATCTCTATTCGGCTGTTATGGCAATCATTGCTTGATTCAGGTCTTAGTTCAGCGAGCTCCAAACAAAATCAGTGTCTAGATTTTCCGCTTTAGTTTTAATCGGTATCTGTGTATATTGCCTGCCCGCCTGTATGCTCGCATTCAAGCCGCAGGTACATGATCAAAACGCATACAAGACACTTTACAATGACTGCCTGATCAGACTATTTTGCACCTAGCAATACCGCTCTCACGAGAGCCATTTCAAATTTGTAGGAGAGAGCCAATTGCGTAGCTTGCTTGGAGATTATTTACTGCAGCGATTGCAGCAAGATGTCACAGGAACATTACAGATGCGCCTGTTCCGCTGCTTGCGTAACGCGATTATTGATAGCGTATTGGCTCCCAAAACCCGCTTGCCTGCATC
>DFCG01000136.1:9908-10270 GCA_002367455.1 Acinetobacter sp. UBA3060
TCGCCTTATCAATGGGGAGCCTTTGTACCGGGCGCACCCGATGTGACCGAATTTCCGCATCATATTTTCAGCAAAATCCAGACGCGTTTGAGCCGTGAACCTCAAGTTAATAACCTGATTTACAGCAATGCCGGTGGCTCTCTGGAACTGCGTCAGGAGCTGGCAGAATATCTGAAAATTGCCCGTTCAGTGCAGTGCGATGCTGATCAGATCATTATTACCGAAGGCACCCATCAGGCGATTGATTTGGTCTCGCGTACTTTAAGCGACATAGGCGATGAGGTCTGGATCGAAGATCCGGCCTATTGGGGCGCGCGTAATATTTTACGAATTAATGGCGTCAATCTACGTTCCTTACCGGT
>DFCG01000136.1:10288-20624 GCA_002367455.1 Acinetobacter sp. UBA3060
GTGATTTATATGGGGACGTTCAGTAAGACGATTTATCCGGCCCTGCGTATTGGCTATTTAGTGGTACCAAAACAGCTCTTTTCTTCATTGCGAATTGTAGCTTCGGAACTTTATCGTGGTGGTCA
The DNA here is from genome assembly GCA_002367455.1 of Acinetobacter sp. UBA3060. Classification (GTDB taxonomy): domain Bacteria; phylum Pseudomonadota; class Gammaproteobacteria; order Pseudomonadales; family Moraxellaceae; genus Acinetobacter. Next base: position 10,414 of record DFCG01000136.1, read on the forward strand.
CTTAATCGATCAGCAAACACTGGCTGAATTTATCCGTGAAGGACATTATGAAGCGCATATCCGACGGATGCGTTTATTGTATGGCAAACGCCACGCTTTTTTAATTGACCTGATTCGCCGACATTTAGGTGAAGATTTTCTGCATGAATACAATACCGCCGCCGGTTTGCATCTGATTTTAAAATTGCCCAGCAGCAGTGATGATGTCTTGATTGCATCCAAAGCGCTTGAACTGGAAATCAAGGTCAGAGCCTTATCGCAATACTATACCAAACATTATTCCACCCGGCAGAAAGGATTATTACTGGGCTTTGCCTGTGTGAGTGAACAGGAAATTCTGGTGGCTTTCGGGATATTGTTAAAGTGCTTGCGCGAGCATGGGATCCGCACTTTAACTTAGTAAAAACTCAGGGATCAATACAATTATATTTTTAAAATCAAAAAGCTTTTAATTTATTTTTAAAGGTAACGTAAACCTGCTTTTAGCCTGATATTTTAGGTAGGCTTTATTTTTCTGTAAATATTGCCTGCTTATATTTTTTATCTCTTAAGCCAATTGGCTCCTTTGAATTGCTCAAAAATGGCTCTCGTCACTTTACAACAAAAAAGAGAAATTAACCGCATACATGAACAGCATGTAACCGTACTTTAATCAAAGTGTGATCCTGTCTATAGGGCTACAAGGATTCATTTTATTAAGATTAACTTAATATTCGTCAAGCACTGATGAATTCGGTTACAGTTTCAAAGGATAAGATAGCGTAAGCCAAATAAGGAATTTTATTGCCGCTACGCTATTGATATTAAGGGAAATTATATGGCAGAACATCAACATTTCTCCAATTCCGAATCATCAAACGGCTTAAAAAACGGACTTAAATCACGCCATCTCACCATGATTTCAATTGCCGGTGTCATTGGTGGAGCACTCTTTGTCGGCTCCGGTAATGTCATCTATTCTGCAGGACCGGCTGCACTCATTGCCTATACTCTAGGTGGAATATTAGTTTTACTCATCATGCGTATGNNGCCGGGAAAATCCTAAATAGCTGGTTTCCATTTATCCCGATCTGGGGCTATATGCTTCTGGTCACTGTAGCACTGGTCTGGATTAATCTCCGTGACGTAAAAAACTTTGGTGAATTCGAGTTCTGGTTTGCCCTGATCAAAGTTATTGCCATTGTACTGTTTCTGGTGTTTGGTAGTTTGGCCGTGATGCACCTGTGGCCTTGGGGCGATGCCTCTATGCTCGGTGGTACAACTCATCTAACCGCTCAAGGCTTTATGCCTAATGGGTTTTCATCGGTGATCACGGCCTTATTGGGTGTAATGTTTGCTTATATGGGAGCAGAGATTGTCACCGTAGCAGCAGCTGAAACCAAAGATCCAGCCAAGGAAATTCGTAAGGCCGCTAATTCAATTGTATGGCGTATCATTTTATTCTATGTCGGTTCAATGTTGATTACGGTTTGCCTGATTCCACACAATAATCCTTTATTGAAAGATCCGACCTGGGGTACGTATAGCGTAGCGCTTACTGCACTCGGTATTCCAGAAGCACGCCATATTGTTAATTTTGTCGTGCTCACCTCGGTATGTAGCTGCTTTAACTCCGCACTTTATACCTGTTCACGCATGGTCTATTCCCTCTCGAAACGTGGAGATGCACCAAAGAGTTTCGGTTTAACCAACCGCAATAACAGCCCATGGGTAGGTGTCATCTTTTCAAGCCTGTTTTCTTTCGTGGCGATTTATCTGACTGCCACCGAAAGTATGAATATTTATGATGTCTTGATGTTAGCGACTGGTACCGTATCTTTATATGTCTATCTGGCCATTGCGATTTCTCAGCTTAAGTTACGTAAAAAACTGGAAGCTGAAGGACAAAATATTCCATTCAAGATGTGGTTATTCCCATGGCTCACTTATCTGGTCATTATCTTTATTGTCGGCGCTTTAATTACCATGATTATTGAAGGAACCTATTTTAAAGAAGTGGTTTATACCAGTGTGCTTGCATTATTTATTGTGGGCTTAGGCATCTGTGCACAAAAGTTTAACTGGGGTAAAGCCTCAGCCAAAAAGGAAAAGGCAGCACAGGCCAGAATTAATTTAAGTGATAATCTTTAATTTATTTCTATAGAAATTTTTTAAACACATCAGAATGAATAAATAAATGGAGAGTTAAAAAACTCTCCATTTATTTTATATACAAGCCCAGTAAAAAAGGCCTATGTATGTCTAGATTTTAAATCTCCGTTGATACCTCACCTTTCCTAATCAAATTTCACCTTTCAAGACCACCTCAGCTATCAAAGTGTAGCCAGAAGCTGTTTCATCAGCTTTTTCTGTTCTGGTTGCTCAACCTGATCCGTTTCAACGAATAATTGATAAATCTCGAATACATTCTGTTATGAAATGTTGAGTCCACCCTCATTTTCCCCAAAAGCTTCTAATATATTTTTTCTTATATGGCCATAATCATTGGAATTGGAAAAGATATGAATCATTATCCTGAAACCCCAGCTTCAACTGAAACACAAGACCATCAACCTGGCGTGCAAACCAAAATGGACCCTGCACCGGAAATTATTAAACCGCATTATAAAGGCAGCGAAAAATTAAAAGGCAAGGTTGCCTTGATTACCGGTGGTGATAGCGGGATTGGCCGTTCTGTATCGGTCTTATTTGCCCGCGAAGGTGCAGATATCGCCATTTGCTATCTGGATGAAGATCAGGATGCACGGGACACCAAAAAAATGGTAGAAGATGAAGGTCGCCGTTGTCTGCTGATTCAATGTGATTTACAGGATCAAGATGAAATCAAGAAAATGGTGGAACAGACCCTTCAGGAATTTAAAACGATTAATATTCTGTCGATGTTCCACCTGACTCAGGCGGTGATTCCGCATATGCAAGAAGGTGACAGTATTATCAATACCACCAGTATCACCAGTTATCATGGACATGACCAGCTGATTGACTATGCCAGCACGAAAGGTGCCATCACTACATTTACCCGAAGCCTTTCCACCAATTTATTGAAAAATAAAACCGGCATTCGTGTCAATGGTATCGCGCCAGGGCCAATCTGGACACCACTCATTCCGAGCAGTTTTGATGAAGAACAGCTTAAAGATTTTGGTAAAAATACCCCAATGGGCCGCATGGGCCAGCCAAGTGAAGTAGCACCGGCGTATTTATTTCTGGCCAGTGAAGAAGCCAGCTATATTTCAGGTCAGGTGATTCATGTGAATGGCGGCAGTATTATTAACGGCTAATCTGGCACAGAAGATAGCGGTTCTAGCTGACCGTTATCTTCATCTATTTAATCTTTGGATTTTCATATTTAAAAAAAATTGTTTTTATAAAATGTTTCCAACAAATACTTACCCTCGCAAAAGTAAGCTCTTGTTATAGTAATTTCAGCCAAACCTGATGAGGATATTAAGATGCCTAGAGGTGAAAAATCAGCTTATACCGATAAACAGAAACGGCAGGCCCAACATATTGAAGAAAGCGAAAAAGAACGTGGTCGTTCTGAGGAAGAAGCCGAACGTATTGCCTGGTCAACGGTCAACAAACAAGATGGTGGCGGCAAGAAAAAGAAAATGTCCCCCTAAATAGAATTCATGTCGATGAAAGTATGGGACAGATACAAAGACCCTCTATAATTAAATTATAGAGGGTCTTTTACCATCAGCTTTAAGTAATATTTTCGATACGCTGCTGAGTCCATGCTGGCCAGAGCTTTTCCAGGGTTTGTTCAAATTTTGCATTTTCGGTTCGCCATTGTGGATTTTTGTCCTTATCAATAATCAGTGCACGAACCCCTTCAATAAAATCGCCCTGCTCTAACCAGACATCCTGCAAGTCCCGTTCTAGCTGCATACATTTTTCCAGCGACAAATTCTGTCCGGCTTGCTGTAACTTCAGGCTGGTCTGTTTTGCCATCACCGGACGCTGCTGCAAAATGGTCAGCATTTTATTGGCCCATTCCTGATTAGTTGCACTACTTGCATGAGCAAGGCTCTGTTCAATCTCCTCCAGGTGTTGATAGCCAAAATGCTGATTAATCAGATCTGCACGTTTTTGCAGCTCGCTTTCTACCGGATGCGTAATATAGGAACTAATGATCTTTTGAATCTCAATCGGGTTTAATACCGGTGCTGCAATCAATGCTGCTTCTAATTCAGCAAAACGCTCACTCGGCACATGATAATCCACCAGATCCAGATACAGCGCATCACTGCTACTGATTTGCTCACCAGTCAATGCCATATAGACACCGACTTCATCCAGTCGGGACAGAAAATGGGTAGCACCGACATCGGGGAAAAAACCAATCGCAGTTTCTGGCATGGCAAAACGTGATTTTTCACTCGTAACTTTGATATGACAGGCTTGAGCCAATCCAAAGCCTCCGCCCAGTACATAGCCATCCATCATCACGATCACGGCCTTTGGAAAATTACGCAAGGTGCTCAGCATCTTATATTCAGTGGCAAAAAAATCCTGATATTGGGTATTGCCGGCCTGATAGCTGTCATACAGATAGCGGATATCTCCTCCGGCACAGAACGCCTTGGGACTGTTGGAATTGATCAGAACCGCTTGTACCTGTGGTTCATGCAGCCACTGATCGAGTTGCGCCTGAATGCCCTGAATCATCGCCAGGGTTAAGGCATTTAAATGGCTGGTGCGGTCCAGGCTGATAATGCCCAGCCCCCCTGCGACCCGAATCGCTAAATTATTTTCATCACTCATTCTTTTTGTTCCTATTATGAATTTCTTATTGATGGGTAAATTTGGCTGGGCGTTTTTCCACAAAGGCCTGCATGCCTTCCTTTTGATCGGAACCTGCAAAAATGGAATGGAATACCCGGCGTTCAAAGCGCAGGCCTTCAGCCAGGCTCACTTCAAAGGCCCGATTAATTGATTCTTTAATCATCATCACGGCAGTAAGCGATTTTTCAGCAATTTTTTCGGCAGCTTGCAGGGTTTGCTCCAGCAATTCTTCCTTGGCAAATACCCGAGCCACCAAACCACTTTGCTCCGCTTCCTGCGCCCCCATCTGCCGTGCAGTCAGGCACATTTCCATGGCTTTGGCCTTACCAATCGCCAAGGTTAAACGCTGGGTACCACCAATGCCGGGCAACACGCCTAAGGTCACTTCAGGCAGACCAAATTTTGCATTATCAGCGCAGTAAATAAAGTCGCACATTAAAGCCAGTTCGCAACCACCACCCAAAGCATAACCACTCACTGCGGCAATTAAAGGTTTACGACGCTGCGCAATTCGATCGGCCAGACTGAAAAAATCATCCAGATAAATTTGCGGAAAATTCAGATCTGCCATTTCTTTAATATCGGCACCAGCGGCAAAGGCTTTTTCCGAACCGGTAATCACAATACAGCCAATTGCCGGATCTTTTTCCAGCTGATCCAGTGCCTGATTGACTTCAACAATCAGCTGGTTATTCAGTGCATTTAACGCTTGTGGGCGGTTTAAAGTAATTAGGCCGACCCCGTTACGCTGTTCGAGTAAAATCGTTTGCCATTGCATGAGATAAATCCTTTTAAAATTAGAGGCTGCGTGCAATCACCAAGCGCTGAATATCGCTGGTGCCTTCATAAATCTGACAAATCCGCGCATCCCGATAAATCCGCTCAATCGGGAAATCTTTCAGATAACCGTAGCCGCCAAAAATCTGCAGCGCTTTGGAGCAGACACGTTCTGCCATTTCTGAAGCAAATAGCTTGGCCATGGAGGCTTCGGTTAAACAGGCTTCACCGGCTTCTTTTTTGCGTGCTGCAAAATGCACCAGTTGCCGTGCCGCTTCAATTTCAGTCGCCATACTGGCCAACCTGAAAGAAATCGCCTGCTGTTCAAAAATAGGTTTGCCAAAAGCCACGCGGTCGTGCGCATAAACAGTGGCTTCTTCCAATGCGGCACGTGCCAAGCCAACCGCCTGTGCGGCAATGCCGATCCGACCACCTTCCAGATTAGCCAAGGCGATTTTTAAACCTTCGCCTTCGGCACCGAGTCTTAAACTTTCATGAATGCGGACATCAGTTAGGGCAATCTGACAGGTATCCGAAGCATGCAGGCCGAGTTTTTCTTCCACCCGAATGACTTCATAGCCAGGTGTGTCTCGCGGCACTAAAAATGCACTCATGCCTTTTTTGCCCGCAGCTGGATCAGTCACGGCAAACACAATAATCATCCCGGCATTGTGCCCTGAGGTAATAAACTGTTTGGCGCCATTCAGAATGTAATGATCGCCATCCTTGACCGCCCGGGTTTTAATCGCGGCAGCATCCGATCCGGTATGCGGTTCGGTTAAGGCAAAGGCACCAATCATTTCACCTTGAGCCAAAGGCTTTAAAAATTGCTGCTTTTGCTGTTCCGTGCCGAACTTCAAAATCGGCACACAACCCACGGAGTTATGTACGCTCATAATCGCGGATGTTGCGCCATCGGCCGCAGCGACTTCTTCTAAGGCCAAGACATAAGCCAGCGTGCCTGTGCCCGAGCCGCCCCATTCTTCCGGAATCAGCATGCCTAAAAAACCCAGCTCTCCCATTTGGGCCAAGGCATCTTTGGGAAAGATGCCTTTTTGATCCCACTCGCCGGCAAAGGGTTTAATCTGTTCCTGGGCAAAGCTTTTGGCCATATCCTGAATTAGTTTTTGCTCTTCCGTTAGTTGCATCGATGCTTCCTTCAATCTTCTTATTTAATCTATTGGCTTTATGAGCTTATGCAGTTTTGGATTGCTGTTTGTTGATTTCCTGATTCCGGAGTAAAAAGCGTTGAATTTTACCGCTTGGGGTTTTCGGCAATTCGGTCACGAATTCAATCAGGCGTGGATAGGCATGCGCAGACAAACGCTTTTTCACAAATTGACCGAGTTCTTCTTCCAGATGGGTCGAAGCTGCAAAATTATTCGCCAGAATCACAAAGGCTTTAATCACTTCGGTACGCTCGGGGTCAGGTACACCAATCACCGCAGCTTCAATCACGGCATCATGTTCCAGCAAGGCACTTTCTACATCAAATGGGCCGACCCGATAGCCTGACGTTGTAATGACATCATCACTACGTCCAACGAAGCTCATACTGCCATCAGCATGGATTTCCGCGGTATCACCGGTTAAATAGTAGTGGCCGACAAAGGGAGATTTACGGCTTTCTTCATAGCCAGAGAACCACATCATCGGCGATTGGCTGATATCAACCGCTAAGATTCCCGGGACGTCAGCCGCTAATTCATGACCCTGTTCATCGACAACGGCAATTCGGTAACCCGGGCTGGCAAAGCCTGCCGAACCTGAACGGACCGGATGTTCCAAGGCATGATGATTACACACCACCATCCCGACTTCGGTCTGGCCATAATGGTCATAAATCGGCACATCCAGTACCTCTTTAAACCAGCGGATCACTTCCGGATTTAACGGTTCTCCCGCACTGCTGACAACACGTAACTTACCGCGTAGTTTTGCCATTTGAGCAGGATCGGCCGCCATCATCATGCGGTAAGCGGTTGGTGCACCGGCCAGATTGGTAATGCCATATTCCTTAACAATTTCGCAGACACTTTCGGCATTAAAACCGCCTTCATAAAACAAGGTCGAGTGTCCAAGCATTAAGGGACCAGTAATCGCGTAATACAATCCGTAGGCCCAGCCGGGATCAGCAATATTCCAGAAAGCATCTTCAGGAGTTAGACCAATGGCATTTTGCATATAGCTTGCAAAAGCAATCAGTGCTTTTAACGGCACTTTAAGCGGTTTCGCCGGTCCGGTGGTGCCCGAGGTAAACATCAATAAAAATGGATCATTAACATTCAGGATTTCCAGCTCACAAGCTTCAGCCTGACGGTTTAATACTGTCCAGAAGCTAAGATCGTGCGGATAGCGCTCTGCCTCAGTTTCNNTCACCTTTACCAATGCCTTGAGACTTTAAAAAGTTGGCAAACTGGCTGGAATATTTTTTGAGCTCGGCAAAGCTATATTGTTCTTTACGGCCATCTTTACCATGCCAGTACAAGGCAATGGCATCGGAATTGGCATGACGGTCACAGCATTCATAACAGGCATTCACTGCCTGCATGGAACCGGAGAGATACTGGCTTGCAACCGTATTTAAATCAAAGTCTTGAACCGTTGTTTGATAATCTAACATGTTAAACCTCAGCCTGAATTTATCGTTATTACTGACAAGGTGTAATTATTGAAGCGAATCCTTGTTCCATCTGAATCTTTTAAGTTTTAAGCAGGTGGCGTAGTGTATTGATGCATGATGCTGGAGAAGTCCAGATGGGCATCGCCTTCCTGACACAGTTGTTGATAGAGTTTTTGTACCATGCTGCCCAGAACCACCGGCTGATCCACCTGTTGCGCAGCATCCACGGCCAAGCCCAAATCTTTGAGCATCAGTTGTGCGGCAAAACCGTCGGTATAACCCCGCGATGACGGCGCATTGACACAAATATCGGGCCACGGATTATAAATTTCCGAACTCCAGCAGCGTCCGGTGGAACTGTTAATCACGCCAGCCAAGGCCTGTGGATCAATGCCCAGTTTAGCCCCGAGTGCCATCCCTTCTGCAACCGCAGTCATGGAAATCCCCAGAATCAGGTTATTACAGATTTTTGCAACCTGTCCTGTTCCCACCGCACCACAATGCACCAGATTTTTACCCATACAGCCAAGAACCGGTTTGACGGCCTCAAAGGTGGCATCATCTGCACCGACCATGAAGGTTAAAGTGCCATCTTTTGCACCTAAAGTACCACCGGATACTGGTGCATCACAGACGCGAATCTGCTTGGCTTGCGCTGCTGCAGCAACCTCCTGAATGGTTTGTGGATCAATGGTGCTGCTGTCGATACATAAGCTGCCTGCTTGAAGCACCTCCAGAATACCGTGTTCACCTAAATAGACTTCACGCACATGCTTGGCGGCGGGCAACATGCTGACCACGATCTCCGCCTGCTTCGCGGCAGCTTGTGGACTGTCGCAGACGATACCGCCCACTTCTGCAAAATGCTGTAAAGCCACTGCACTTAAGTCATAACCAAAAACTTGATGACCCGACTTGAGCAGGTTTTGCGCCATGGAACCGCCCATGTTGCCTAAACCAATAAATGCAATCTTCATGCTGATGCTCCTTAACGCAGACTGATCGTGGTATTGACACCGGTGGTTTCCTGGTCATCTTCAAACCAGCGGCTGGTAATGGTTTTGGTCTGGGTATAGAACTGCACCGCCTGTTTGCCATAAGGACCTAGATCACCCAATTTTGAACCGCGTGAACCGGTAAAACTGAAGAAAGGCACAGGTACAGGAATTGGAATGTTAATGCCNNTTTGGCACGGGTTGAAATCACTGGTCCAACATCGGTATTCGGTTCATGCCCGGCATTTACCTTTAAGGTTTTGGTTTTATTGACCAGTTCATCGACCCAGTGCTTGGTCTCACCGACCATCACCGCCACGGAAAGTGCCATACAACGTTGACCTGCTGCGCCAAAAGCTGCACCGACCAAGGCATTTAAGGTCTGTTCTTTATTCGCATCTGGCATCACCACCACATGGTTTTTGGCGCCCATCATCGACTGCACACGCTTGCCGTGTTGGCCTGCAAGGTTATAGACATGCGTGCCGACTGCAGTCGAACCGACAAAAGAAATCGCCTTGATATCGCGATGGGTACACAGTAGATCGACCACTTCTTTGCCGCCATGTACCACATTCAGTACGCCTGCCGGCACACCTGCCTGAATCGCTAACTCAACCAGCATCATGGTCGATAGTGGATCCTGTTCAGAAGGCTTTAAGACAAANNGCAAAAGGCACCTGACCCAAGACTTCCTGAGTGGCAGGACTGATAATATCTTGCCAATGGCTGGTTTTTGATTCGACAAATTCACCATTAATGAGGAGTTTTGCGGTGGTGAATCCGGTACTTTGCTGTGGATGAGAAATGGCGTTCATGGTCGCTCCGTGCTGGTTTGTTATTGTCGTTGTATCTGCCTTTACTGGCTTTTATTTAACGTATAATTTTTACGCTGTTTCAGCAGACTAACAAAGAACACTTTGACCACCAATAGAAATTGGTGCACGATGGTTGTGCAAATATGCACAGGAATTTAACAGGATGTTAAATAAAAAATGAAAGTAGATTGGGATCATTTACGCTTTTTT
>DFCG01000136.1:20698-27121 GCA_002367455.1 Acinetobacter sp. UBA3060
CGTCTTTTGGCAGAATTTTCCCAGCATTATCCTTTGCTGACCATTGACCTGATTCCGGTACCGAAAGCGATCAAACTTTCACATCGAGAAGCCGATATTGTGATCGCGATTGACCGGCCCAAATCTGGACCCTATATCATTACTCGTTTGTCTAATTACTGCCTAAAACTGTATGGCAGCCAGCATTATTTACAGCAAAATCCGGAAATTAAAAAACTGGAAGACCTCAAACAGCACCGTTTTGTTGATTATATTGATGATCTGGTCTATAGCACTGCACTATATTCGCTGGAGCGTCTTCCCTTACAGGTCAGTGCCTGTTTTCGCAGTAACAGTATTCTGGCGCAGGAAATTGCCGTGCGTGCAGGTGCCGGGCTGGCTATTTTGCCGAAATTTCTGGTCAATGATAAAAGCGAACTCAAAGAGGTTTTGGGCGATCAGGTCAGTTTTACCCATACTTTCTGGATGCTGACGCTGGTCGATCTGCAACATGAACCAAAAATTAAACTGGTCTGGGATTTCTTGCGNNTGACTTGTTAAATTAACAGTCGATCATTCGCGATGTTTTTTAATGAGCTACAGGAAAATAATATGAAAATCTTGATGGTACTGACTTCACATGACCAGCTGGGCGATACTGGCAAAAAAACTGGCTTCTGGTTGGAAGAGCTAGCTGCGCCTTATTACACCTTTGTCGATGCAGGCGCAGAGGTAGTTTTGGCTTCTCCTGCAGGTGGTCAGCCACCATTAGATCCAAAAAGTAATGAGCCGGATGCGCAAACCGAAACCACCAAACGCTTTGAAGCAGATGAGGTGGCCATGCAGGCTCTTGCCAATACACATAAGTTGAGTGAAGTCTTAAATCAGGATTTTGATGCCGTGTTCTATCCGGGTGGTCACGGTCCATTATGGGATCTAGCCAAAGACCAGAATTCTATTTCTTTAATTGAGCAGACTTTACAGGCAGATAAACCTGTTGCGCTGGTCTGTCATGCACCGGGTGTCCTGCGTGATGTGAAAGATGCCGAAGGTCATTCGATTGTAGAAGGCAAGACAGTCACCGGTTTTACTAATACCGAAGAAAACGGCGTAGGCCTAACCGATATTGTGCCATTTTTAGTGGAAGACATGCTGAAAGAAAAAGGCGGGAAATATTCCAAAGCTGAGGATTGGCAGGTGCATGTACAGCAAGATGGTTTACTGATTACCGGGCAAAATCCGGCCTCTTCTGCTGCAACCGCAGAAGCTTTATTAAAATTATTAAAATAGAAGTTAATCTAAAATTCGTATTAACCTTTTAGATCGCTTCTTTTTGAATAAGAAAAACCCTGAATGATGCAAGATTATTCAGGGTTTAATTTATCTATTTATTCCCAGATTTAGTTCGCTTCAACTGCCGTTGAGGCAATATGCTGAGCCAGTAATTCTCTGAGTTTAAACTTCTGGATTTTTCCCGATGGGGTCATCGGAATATCCTCCCAGATTTCCAGGCGTTCCGGAAGATACTGCATAGCCAGATTATGAGTTTTCAGGAAATCTACCAGCTCATTAAAACTTAACGGCTTTGTCTGATCTTTCAGCTTGATGATTGCACAAGAACGCTCGCCCATTCGCTCATCTGCATAAGCCACTAAAGCTACTGTGGCGATATTCGGATGCTTATAAAGTAGTGATTCAATTTCCGCGACCGGAATATTTTCTCCACCACGAATAATCACATCCTTCTTACGTCCGCAAATCCGAATATAGCCATGCTCGTCCTGATAGGCAATATCGCCAGTATCAAACCAGCCTTCGGCATCCGTATCATTCAAATGTGGACGTTTTAAATAACCGCCAAAATTTGAACAGGTGCGGATCATCAAACGCCCGGATTCATTCACGGCTTTGGTCTGACCTTTTTTATTCACGATCTTGATTTCAACACCAGGTAAAGCGATGCCATCCGTATTGAAAGAGTGTTCATCCTCATCTTCAGGTCGGGTCAGCGTCACTGCACCACATTCGGTCATACCCCAAGCGGATATGACTTTAACGCCCAGAATTTCCCGGGCTTTTTGTACCAATGGCCCCGGAATGGGTGCACCAGCACACAGGAAAATTTTTAGTGAATCAACCTTGTCATGCTGTTCCGCCACGGTATTGGACAGGTCATTCAGGAATGGGGTCGAGGCCATGGTGAAATTCACCTGATGCTGATGAATTAGATCCACTGCTTTGGCTACATCCCAGCTTGGAAACATGGGACAACTTGCAAGCTGATTTCTTTGATTTTTATGGTCAGGCCTTAAATAAGCTGGCTTTTGATGATGTGGTTACCCTAATTCATCTGCTCAATAAAGTAAATGATGGTTTAAAAAGTATTCATCTGCATAAAGAAACGGATCAGGAATAAACAAATAGAAATATAGCTTTAATTGAAGAATATAAAAAAGAGCCTGAATTCAGGCTCTTTTTTATAAATTGGAATTATGCCTTTTGTGGATCGTATTGACGGTCTTTAATGAATATCCCGGACACTGCGCCACACAAGAAATAGGCACCCCCCATAATCAGGAAGCCTAAGCCAATTGAACCCCGCTGGCTGCCGCGCCAATAATTGCAGGGGCAAACATGGCGCCGATACAACCTGCATTATAAGCACCGCCTACCGCAGTACCACGAATCGAGGTGGCGAAGCTTTCCGTCATATAAGTGGCATTAATCGCATATGGAATACCATACAGGAATCCAAAGAAAATCAGCAGATAGGCAATGTTATCTGGCGTATTGAATAGCACAATCACGGGCAGGAAAATCGCCGTTCCAATTGCTCCAAACGAAAAGACAGCGCGTCTACCCAGACGGTCTGCAGCAAAGCCCGCCAGAATTTTTCCGAAAATCATGGCTACATAGGTACCAATCATATAGCCTGCCATGGATTTAAAATTCATGTGCAATTCAGATTCCAGATATGCCGGCATCCAGTTGTTTACGCCATAGTAGCCAAATTGCAGAAAACCGGCCGTAAAGATCCACAAAATAAACATTCTGCGATTCGCAGGATCCGCGAAAATCTCTTTGACTGTGCTTTTTTTGGCGGGTTGCTGTGCTGTGATTTCAGCTGGGGCATATAGACGCTGCAAACGTGCACGCTGCCAAGATTCTGGCTCAGGAACCAGTTTCTGGATAAAAATCGCCATAACCGAGGGAATAATGGCAATAAAAAACAGGGTTCGCCAGCCATATTCTGGAATGATCCAGCCTGCCAGTACAGTGGCCACAATATAACCGACGGTCCATCCTGCCTGTAAGGTACCTAAAACTGTGGTGCGATATTCAGTTGGAACATATTCAGCCATGAGCGTATTGGCTGCAATATATAAAGAGCCAATACCGAAAGCAGACAGAAAGCGTAAAACAGCAAATTGTTCAAAGTTCTGTGCAAAGCCTAAGGCTGCGGTCAATATGGAAAATACCAGAATCGAAATGACTACGGTACGTACACGGCCCAGACGGTCACAGGCCCAGCCCCCCTATAAAGCCACCAATCGCCATACCCGCGAGGGTAAAACTGCCCAGTGCACCGGCCTGTAAATTACTTAAGCCAAATTCTGCTTTCAGACTGTTTAAGCTGAAAGACAGCAGCAACATGTCCGCGCCATCTACCAGTAAAGCCAGAAAGGCGAAAATAAAAGCAATTTGCTGGGTTCGTTTGGTCGTAGGTTTAATCTTTTCTAATTCTCTAGCTAAATCCGTCATATTTAAATCTCTGTTTTCCTATCCTTAGGTTTTCATGATCTTTTTATATTTAAAGCTATTCCGCTAATGAATATGCTTTAAGGCTAATCTGTTTTTAATTCACTTGATTGACTCCTTTTTTAATCCTGTCTGGGAGATCGCTTTTTCCTTTTTATCAGTGACCTCGTGTTCCTCGTTCATGCTTATATTTGCATCAGGCTAAAGAAAATAAGATGAATATCCAATCATTTTAGATGATTTATTTTGTTATGCGAAATTTATTATCATGAAGTTGATTGTTCTTTCATTTTCATATAGCTTTAAAAAGAGGGATAAGAACGATATGTCATTTGAATATGATCGAACAGGGAACGTAATAATGGGTGCCTTAACAGGATTTCGTGTACTGGATTTAAGCCGGATTTTGGCTGGGCCCTGGTGTAGCCAGATTCTGGCTGATCTGGGTGCAGAAGTGATCAAGATTGAAAAACCGGATCATGGGGATGATACCCGTATCTGGGGACCACCNNTCGGTTGCAATCGATTTATCTACACCTGAAGGTCAAAGTATTATCAAAAAACTTGCTGAACAGAGTGATGTAGTCATTGAAAACTATAAAGCCGGTTCGTTGAAACGATATGGGCTGGATTATGAAAGTCTGAGCCAGCTAAATCCGCGACTGGTATATTGTTCCATTACCGGTTTTGGCCAGAACGGTCCGCGTGCGCAAGAGCCGGGCTATGATTTTATCGTTCAGGGAATGGGTGGCATGATGAGTGTCACTGGCGAACGTGATGACCTGCCCGGTGGTGGCCCACAAAAAGCGGGTCTGGCCTTTGCCGATTTGACCACCGGCTTATATGCCGCAATTGCCATTCAGGCGGCTTTGTTGTCCCGTGAGAAAACCGGTGAAGGTCAGTATATTGATATGGCGCTGCTGGATACCCAGGTTGCTTCCCTCTCTGTTCTGGCCATGAATTATCTCACCTCAGGCAAAGTACCCGGTCGCTTCGGAAACGCGCATGCCAATATTGTGCCCTATCAGGTGTTCAAAGCCCAGGAAGGTGAATTTATTATTGCCTGTGGTAATGATCTGCAATTTCAAGCTTTGTGTCAGGCCGTTGGTCTGGCTAAGGTGGCAGAAGATCCTCGCTTCTTAAAAAATTCTGGACGTGTTACACATCGTGAAGAATTGACCACAGTTCTACAGGCTCATTTCTATACTAGACCGGCAAAAACCTGGGTGGATTTAATCCATGCGGTTAAAGTGCCGGTAGGAATGATCAATGACCTGAAACAGACTTTGCAAGAAAAACAGGTATTGGCACGTGATATGGTGATTCAGATGCCGCATACCTTACGTGAAGATTACACTTCAATCGGTTCACCGATTAAACTTTCCAAGACACCGGTAGAATATAAAAAGGCCCCACCTTGTCTGGGTGAAGATACCGATGCCATTTTGAGTCAATATTTAAGTTCTGCTGAAATGGAAGAACTGAAAAGCAAAAAAGTCATCCAGCAGCGATAAGCCTGCAAGCAGTAAAAAAGGAATCTTTCGATTCCTTTTTTATTTTAAATCTAATGGACTAGATCATTCCTTAACAGGTTTTGGCACTCGACTGAACAGTACGAGGCAGCTCGCGACGCAGAATTTTTCCTACTGCAGACTTTGGTAGTTCGGACACAAATTCAATGAATTTCGGCAGTTTATAACTGGTCAGTTGCTGCTTCAGATAAGTCATGACTTCATCTTGGGTCAGAGTTTCATCCTGTTTCACAATAAATGCCTTGGGTACCTGTCCAGATTTTTCATCATCAATACCAATCACTGCACATTCCAGTATATTAGGATGTTTGGACAGTACGCCTTCCAGCTCATTGGGATAAACATTAAATCCGGACACCAGAATCATGTCTTTTTTGCGGTCCAGAATGGTGATATAGCCTTGTTCGTCCATACAACCGATATCACCTGTCAGGAAGTAACCATCTTTGGTAAATACCTGTGCTGTTGCTTCCGGTTGCTGCCAGTATCCTTTCATCACCTGTGGACCACGTATGGCGATTTCTCCAGCCTGATTAAGCTCTACAGGTTTTCCTTCATCATTCAGAATCAGAATTTCAGTTCCTGCCAATGGCAAGCCAATCGTGCCACTAAATCGCCGGCTTAAAGGCGGGTTAAAAGTTGCAGTTGGTGAGGTTTCAGAAAGTCCGTAGCCTTCATAAATCTGGCAGCCTGTGACCTCATGCCATAACTCTGCCGTATTTTTCAGAATAGATGCCCCTCCGCCCGTTGTAGTTTTCAGGCGTGAATGATCCAGCTCACGGAAACGTGAATGATGGGCCAAGGCATTAAACATGGTATTCACACCCGGAAAAACGGTCGGTGGATGTTTCTGGTATTGATCCACCAAAGCATCCAGATCTCTCGGATTTGGAATCAAGACATTGGCAAAACCACGGCTTAAACCATAACTGAACAGGCAGATGGTAAATCCATAAATGTGATACAGTGGCAAAGCACAGAATACATATTCATTTTCAGCGGCATAGCGATCACCAAAATGGCTGATAAACACGGTACTGTTCTGGGCGATATTAAATAAAATATTGCGATGGCTCAGTTCTGCGCCTTTAGAAACACCTGTGGTACCTCCCGTGTATTGCAGAATGACCGTATCTTCCTGATGCTGTACAGG
>DFCG01000136.1:27240-32199 GCA_002367455.1 Acinetobacter sp. UBA3060
TCAGCAATTGTCGTGCTCAGGGTTTTCTCAGGATCTGGCCGGGTAAACTCCGGATTGATATTCCACTTTTTATATTCTTCCATCCATGGCTGACTGCTCATGACTATACTCCTGTCCTGGATTTACAATTATTTTGTATTATTTAAACCATAAGATTTTGATTTTAATTAAATATTTTTACACCACTTTCTGCTGTCTCGATTCAACATACTGGTAGTGATAACCGCTACGAATAAAATGCTGATTTTTATCCCTAAATGAATGAGCATAATCCGGCCAGACCAAAGTCAGCTTGCGACTGACCGGGTCCAGATACCAGCTTTTACAGCTTTCCGATAACCAGACACTACCTTGCGAAAGCTGCTGTAGCTCCTGCATATAGCTATTTTCAGCTTCTTGATCTGCTTCAAAGACCTGAATCTGTTCCTGCTCAAAAAATTGCAAGGCATCTAGAATCAGATCAAACTGGGTTTCCAGAAAATAAAGTGCTGAATTATGTCCACTGCCTGTATTTGGCCCATTCAGGATGAACAGGTTTGGAAAGTTGTGTACGGTCGTTGACTGATAACCCTGCATACCGCTGGACCATTGCTGCTCCAGGCTTAAACCCTGTTTACCCACCACCTTTGCGGCATAGGGTGGACGTGCCGCTTCAAATCCTGTCGCAAATACGATGATATCTGCAGAAAATTTATTTCCAGCCTGGCTTAATACACCGTCTTTCATAACTTCTGCCAATGCTGAGTCTTCAAGTGTGACATTTGGTTTTAGAAAAGTCGGATAATAATCATTAGAAAGCAATAAGCGCTTACAACCAGGTTCATAATTCGGCGTAAGTTTGCGCTGTAATTCAGGATCTGAAATCTGATGTTTTAAGAATTGCAGGCAGTTTTTCTTGACCCGCTCAATCTGGCTTTTCAGATTACGGCGCTGGGCAAAATTGTATTCATTGCCCCAGAACAAGGAATGTCTGAGGGCCGACATACTGTCCGGATCTTTGCGGAAAAGCTGTTTTTCTGACTCAGAATAAGCTCGGTCTGGTCGGGGCAAAATATATGGCGCACTACGTTGCAAGACGGTCAGGCTTTTGGCTGTTTTGGAAATTTCCGGCACAAGCTGGATGGCAGAAGCACCAGAACCCACCACAACGACATGTTGATTTTCCAGATTCAGCTCGTGGTTCCAGCGCGCGGAATGCATCACTTGGCCTTCAAATTCTTCCAGCCCCGGAATTTTCGGGAGATGCTCATCTGCCAGATGCCCGGTTGCGGTAATTAAAATCTCAGCCTGATACAGACCTATAGAGGTGTGAATTTCCCAGATGCGTTCTCGTGCATTCCAGCTGGCCTTTTCCAGTTGGGTATGAAAATTAATATGGGGCCGGATATTTTCCTGATCACAGCATTGAATTAAATAGCGCTGAATTTCTACCCCTTGTGGAAAGACACGCGACCAGTTGGGATTTTTAATAAACGAGAAAGAATATAAATGGGAAGGTACATCACAGGCGACTCCGGGATAGGTATTGTCACGCCAAGTACCGCCCACTTCTGCTGCACGTTCAATGATTTTAAAATCGTGGATGCCCTGCTGTTTAAGGCGGATTGCCATTCCCAAACCACCAAAACCGCTGCCTACAATTAGAATCTTGCTGCGCTGTCCTTTAGCTTGCATTATTTATCTCCTTTAAGGCATATAAGGCTGGATTTTTTGATTCACCGGATATTGTTCTGGATGCTGGCTAAACTGGTTTACCAGTTGCACCACTTCGGCTGGCGCTTCGACATAGAGCGCATGTCCTGAAGAAATTTCGATATAGCGACTGTTCGAAATTGAAGCAAACAGCAGTTTAGCTTGCGCTACAGGCACCATGCGGTCTTCACGACAGGCAACGACTAGAGTTTCTGCACAGATGTCAGATAAAGCTGATGTAATATCAATGCGATAATTCAGTTCACGCTGTTTGGCTGCATCTTGGGATGGTTTAACAAAGCGTGCCAGATCCAGCACCTGCTGTTCGCTTCGTGCAGACAGATAATCATCGCTATACAGGCAATAATTGACAAAATGAGGCAAGGCCGCAGATTGTTCAGTAAATAACTGTTGCCAGATAACGGTACGCAGTTGTTGCACCGAGCTAGTTTTGGCCCAACCGGCTAACAGGATCAAACGCGCTACGCGCTGTTTTAAACTGGCTGCTACTTGTGCAGCAATCACTGCACCGAGTGAATAGCCGACCACTGTAATGGTTTCATCTTCTGCAACCACATGCTGAATCAGTGCTTCAACTTGTTGGCTAAAATCGGTCACCTTTAGATCAGCTTTATCGGGGGTATGTAAATCAATGGATAAAACCCGTTGATGAATACCCAGCATCGGAAAAATATAACTGAAATGCTTGTCGGTATTTCCACCGGTGCCATGAATCAGAATAATGGTGGGAAATGCAGAACGCTGTCCGACTTCATGAAAAGTAAGCTGCAGATCAGCATAAGGACACTGTTGAGTAATCATGTCTAAATCCATATAGACTCCTGATCTTGTTATTTTATGGTTTATTCAATACCGAAGAATAACTCTCAATATTTGAATGAGGTTAGGATGCAAAAATTATTAAAAAAAGACCCACGACACGAGTATCGTGGGTCAAAAGGTTTAATCGAATTTGAACTCTTCAGGTTCAAGTAAAAACAGGCTTTCACCACCTGCCTGAATATTGGCAAAGTGGGTTGAAGTTCTTGGCAAAATACGTGCAAAGAAGAATTGTGCAGTTTTGATCTTGGCTGCATAGAACGGATCAGTATTACCTTCTTCAATTTTCTGCTGCGCAGTAATTGCCATTTTCAGCCACAGATAAGCGGACACGACATAACCAGAGAAATATAGGTAGTCAACTGATGCTGCCCCAATTTCATTGGCAGACTGCTGAGCCTGCTCCTGAATAGTTCTGGTTAATTCCAGCCATTGTTCAGTCAACTGGCTGACTTGTGCAACTTGCTGGCTAAACTGGGCATGTTGTTGATGTTCTTTTACAAAGCCTTGAATTTCCTCGGTTAATGCGGTCAACAGACCCAATTTTGAGCCCAGCACTTTACGCGCCAGCAAGTCAATGGACTGAATTTCAGTAGTTCCTTCATAGAGGCTGGCAATACGTGCATCACGGGCAATCTGTTCCATGCCATGTTCAGCAATATAACCGTGACCACCGAAAATCTGCATACCATGTTTAGCNNAGACGGTCTTCAGCTGCTTTCTTTTCTTCCGGGCTGTCAGTGGCTTCAGCGATATCGGCATAGGTCGCCAGATAATATGCAAGTGCACGTGAACCTTCTGCAAACACCTTTTGAGTCAGCAGCATGTTACGTACAGCCGGATGCACGATAATCGGATCTGCAGGCTGGTCTGGCGCTTTCGCACCTTCAAGTGAACGCATCGCCAGACGGTCTTTGGCATAAGCCAATGCACCCTGATAAGAAGATTCTGCTGCTGCCAAGCCTTGAATGGCTGTACCGATACGTGCCGAGTTCATAAAGGTAAACATGCAATTCAGGCCGCGATTTTCAGGCCCAATCAGGAAACCTTTGGCATTATCAAAATTCAGCACACAGGTTGCGTTACCGTGAATGCCCATCTTGTGTTCAAGAGCGCTACATACCACGCCATTACGGGAAGCCACATTACCAGCTTCATCCAGATTGTATTTCGGCACAATAAACAGCGAAATACCTTTGGTTCCCGCAGGTGCATCTGGCAAACGTGCCAGTACGATATGCACGATATTTTCAGCCAGATCATGTTCACCGGCTGAGATAAAGATTTTCTCGCCACTGATGCTATAGCTGCCGTCTTCATTTGGCACTGCTTTGGTACGGATTAAACCTAGGTCAGAACCGGCATGAGATTCAGTCAAGCACATGGTTCCAGTCCAGCGACCGGCTATTAAAGGCACCAGGAATTTCTGTTTCTGTTCATCGCTACCGTGGTGCTCTAAAGTACGCATCGCACCATGGGACAGGCCTGGGTACATGCCCCAAGACCAGTTGGTTGCAGTGATAATTTCAGAAATGGCAATACGGTATAAAGTCGGAAAACCCTGACCGCCATATGCTTCGTCACCAGTTAATGAGGTAAAGCCGAGTTCTACATATTTGTCATAAGCTGCTTTAAACCCATCCGGGGTGGTTACGACGCCATCCTGCAAACGGCAACCCTGCTGGTCGCCTGTCGCATTAATCGGTAGAAGTTCGTTTTGGCAAAAGTCCGCAGCGACTTCCAGATATTGCTCCATAATATCCATAGAAACCTTGTCTGCGAATTTTGCATAGCCCTGATATTTCTGTTCAACGTTTAACAGGTCTTTCAGGACAAACTTCATGTCTTTTAATGGCGCAATATAATTTCTCATCGTAATTCCCTTGTATGAGTTCTAATTTGTATATTTATGACAATTAATTTCATAATACGAAATTATGTTTTAAATCCACTATAATATAATTTAAAGAATAAAATCTAGTCATTCGATGAAATTTCCCATTTAAAAATAAAAAATCTTCAGGATGAAAAAAGCCATTCATGGTGGAATGGCTTTTCTATTCAGCGACTTCACTAAAGTTGATTAACGTGGAAAAAATTGAGCTAAACGTTGCTGAACAATCTGCTCTGCCTCCTGCATGATATTTTCGATCAGCGCCTGACAAGTCGGAATGTCATGAATCAATCCCATCACTTGACCTGCAGTCAGTACACCAGCATCAATATCGCCATTTTCTAAAGCGAGCTTGCCTTTTAAACCGCTGACATAGGGACGAATCTGTTCAAATTGCAGGTTTGGATCTTCACTCATTTTCACCACAAGATCAGATACCGCATTTTTGGCAACACGGGCAGTATTCCTGAACTGTCGATACAGCAGATGTGTCGCCCTTTCATCATTATCGACATAGAACTGTTTGATGTTTG
>DFCG01000145.1:0-222 GCA_002367455.1 Acinetobacter sp. UBA3060
ATTGCCCGACCCCGACCACCAGAATCCTTGCATCTGGTTGAAAGCTTTGGAAGTTCCTTTCCAAGTGCCCATAGTCTATATGCGGCCTGTCTGGCTTGTCTGGCAATTTACATCCATCGGCAACATTCCCGTTATACCCTCATCGTGATAGGTGCAGTGGTATGGATGCTGATGATGGGGATCTCAAGAGTTTATCTGGGTGTACATTTTCCTTCAGATGTC
>DFCG01000145.1:243-771 GCA_002367455.1 Acinetobacter sp. UBA3060
AATGATGTCTGCAAAGCTTTGGGCACCTGCCCTGACTGCTTGCGCATTGGCAACAAGTCTTGCACTTGTTGGTTGTAGCAAAGATCCTAAAGAGGGCCAGCAAGCTGGTGCTCAACAACAAATGCCACCGACTGAAGTCGGTGTTCTTGTTGCACAACCGCAAAGTGTAGAGCAGTCTGTAGAGCTCTCAGGTCGTACAACAGCATTTGAAATTTCAGACGTACGTCCACAAGCCAGTGGCGTGGTGCTTAAACGCTTGTTCACGGAAGGCAGCTATGTACGTGAAGGTCAGGCCTTGTATGAAATCGATTCAAGCACCAACCGCACTACAGTAGATAATGCCCGTGCAGCGATTGCCCGTGCTGAAGCCAATCTGGGCGTATTGCGTGTGAAGGAAGGCCGTTACCGTCAACTGGTCGGTACCAATGCCATTTCCAAACAGGAATATGATGACATCGCGGCACAGGTTAAACTGGCTGAAGCTGATTTGAATGCCAATCGCGCAACTTTGCGTAATGCAGAAATCAA
>DFCG01000145.1:776-1349 GCA_002367455.1 Acinetobacter sp. UBA3060
GTGACTTTACGTGCGGTATTCCCGAACAAAAATCACCTGCTTCTTCCAGGTATGTTTGCCACTGCGCAAATCGTACAAGGTGAAGTACCGAATGCGTTCCTGATTCCGCAAGCAGCTTTGACTCGCACCCCAACAGGTCAGGCAATGGCGATGCTGGTCGGTGCTGACAATAAAGTGACGCCACGTCCAGTGACCACCGTTGGTTCCCAAGGCAGCAACTGGATTGTGACCGAAGGTCTGAATCCAGGTGATAAAGTGATTGTAGATGGTATTGCGAAAGTAAAACCTGAACAGCAAGTTGTACCAAAACCTTATCAACCTCAAGCAGCTGCGCCACAAGGTGCTGCCCCACAACAGCCTGCAGCGAGCGAGAAAAAGGCAGATGATGCTAAAGAGAAACCTGAACAAAAACCTGCTGCAAATGCATAAGGAGTAATGGTTCATGGCTCAATTCTTTATTCATCGCCCGATTTTTGCATGGGTGATTGCATTGGTAATTATGCTGGCGGGTATTTTAACCATCAGCAAAATGCCGATTGCACAATATCCAACCATCGCGCCACCGACCGTGAC
>DFCG01000145.1:1406-8857 GCA_002367455.1 Acinetobacter sp. UBA3060
CCTTTAAGCCGTGTGGCCGGGGTCGGTGAAGTTCAGGTCTTTGGTGGTTCTTATGCGATGCGTATCTGGCTGGATCCAGCCAAGATGGCAAGCCTGCAAGTGACGCCAAGTGATATTGCTACTGCAATCCGTACCCAGAATGCACAGGTTGCCGTAGGTCAGTTGGGTGGTGCGCCTGCAGTTCAAGGACAAGTGTTAAATGCGACGGTAACGGCTCAAAGTCTGTTACAAACGCCGGAGCAGTTCAGCAATATCTTCCTGAAAAATGCCACTTCAGGTGCGCAGGTTCGCTTAGGTGATGTTGCACGAGTTGAACTTGGTGCAGATAACTATCAGTTCGATTCTAAATTTAATGGCAAACCGGCTGGTGGTGTAGCAATCAAGCTCGCGACTGGTGCCAATGCCCTGGATACCGCACAAGCGGTTGAAGAGCGTTTAAAACAGTTACGTCCGAACTATCCGCAAGGCATGGTCGACCAACTGGCGTTTGACACCACACCATTTATTGAACTGTCGATTAAGAGTGTAGTTAAAACCCTGATCGAAGCGATTATTCTGGTGTTCCTGGTGATGTTCCTGTTCCTGCAGAACTGGCGTGCCACCATCATTCCAACCATGGCGGTTCCAGTCGTCGTATTGGGTACATTTGCCGTCATTAACATCTTTGGCTTCTCGATTAATACCCTGACCATGTTTGCCATGGTATTGGCGATTGGTCTTCTGGTCGATGACGCGATTGTTGTNNGTCGAGAACGTCGAACGGGTCATGGTGGAAGAACATCTCGATCCGGTGGCTGCAACTGAAAAATCGATGAAACAGATTTCTGGCGCATTGATTGGTATTACCTCGGTGCTGTCGGCAGTATTCGTTCCAATGGCTTTCTTCGGTGGAACCACCGGGGTCATTTATCGCCAGTTCTCGATTACGCTGGTCACAGCGATGGTCTTGTCACTGGTGGTTGCCTTAACCTTTACCCCTGCCCTGTGTGCGACTCTGCTGAAACAGCATGATCCGAACAAGCCGGAAAGTAATGATATTTTTGCACGTTTCTTCCGCTGGTTTAATAGCAGTTTTGACAAGGTCTCTGTGAAATATCAGGGCGGCGTCAACCGCATGACTCACAGCAAGATTTTCTCAGGCGTGGTGTATGCCGTGGTACTGGGTATTATTGTGCTGTTGTTCCAGAAACTGCCTTCTTCGTTCCTACCGGATGAAGACCAGGGCGTGGTCATGACGCTGGTTCAGTTACCGCCAAATGCTACCTTGGAACGTACCGACAAAGTGGTCAGCACCATGACCAACTATTTCTTGGAAAACGAGAAAGAGCATGTAGAATCCGTCTTTAGTGTGGCAGGTTTCTCCTTCACGGGTGTGGGACAAAACGCAGGTCTGGCATTTATTAAACTGAAAGACTGGTCAGAGCGTCACAGTCCGGAATCTCAAATCGGTGCCATTATTCAACGTGGTATGGCGCTGAACATGATTGTCAAAGATGCGTCTTACATCATGCCACTGCAATTACCTGCAATGCCTGAACTGGGTGTGTCGGCTGGCTTTAACTTACAGCTCAAAGCTGCAAGTGGTCAAAGTCATGATCAGCTCCTGGCAGCACGTAATACGATTCTCGGTCTAGCAGCACAAGACTCGCGTCTGGCTGGTGTACGTCCGAATGGTCAGGAAGATAATCCACAGTACCGTGTCATTGTCGATCATGCACAAGCCGGTGCATTGGGCGTGAGTGTTGCTGAAATTAACAGCACCATGGGTATTGCTTGGGGCGGTTCGTATATCAATGACTTCATTGATCGCGGTCGTGTCAAGAAAGTCTATGTTCAGGGTGAAGCTGGCTCGCGGATGATGCCGGAAGATCTGGACCAATGGTATGTGCGTAATAATCGTGGTGAAATGGTGCCATTCTCGGCGTTTGCCACAGGCGAATGGACCTACGGTTCTCCACGTCTTGAGCGTTATAACGGCGTATCGTCCATGAACATTCAGGGTACACCTGCTCCGGGTATTAGCTCGGGCGATGCAATGGTGGCCATGGAAGAAATTGTAGCGAAGTTACCAGAAATGGGCTTGCAAGGTTTCGACTTCGAATGGACAGGTCTGTCTTTGGAAGAGCGTGAATCTGGTGCACAGGCGCCGTTCCTGTATGCCTTGTCACTGCTGATCGTCTTCCTATGTCTGGCAGCCCTATATGAAAGCTGGTCGATTCCGTTCTCGGTTCTACTGGTGGTCCCATTGGGTATTGTCGGTGCATTATTACTTACCTTTGGTGGAATGGTGCTGCTGCAAAACCCGAACCTGTCGAATAACATTTACTTCCAGGTGGCGATTATTGCCGTGATTGGTCTTTCTGCGAAAAACGCGATCTTGATTGTCGAGTTTGCGAAAGAATTGCAGGAACAAGGTGAAGAGTTATTTGAAGCGACCTTGCATGCGGCAAAAATGCGTTTACGTCCAATTATCATGACCACATTGGCCTTTGGTTTTGGTGTATTACCTCTTGCTCTGGCTTCAGGTGCGGGTGCAGGTAGCCAGCACTCAGTCGGTTATGGTGTACTCGGCGGCGTGATCAGCTCGACCTTGTTAGGTATCTTCTTTATCCCGGTATTCTACGTGTGGATTCGAAGTGTCTTTAAATACAAACCAAAACAACAAAATCAGGAGTATAAGTCGTAATGCAAAATGTATGGTCTATTACAGGTCGTAGCATTGCGGTATCTGCCCTTGCGCTTGCTTTGACAGCCTGTCAAAGTATGCGCAGTCCAGAGCCGGTTGCGCAGGCAGATATCCCGAGCAGCTATATCAATGCGTCTGGTACTTCTGTAGCAGAACAGGGTTATAAAAACTTTTTTGCCGATCAGCGCCTGTTACAGGTGCTGGATCTGGCATTAAACAATAACCGTGATTTGCGTATTGCTGCCCTCAATATTCAACGAGCTCAGCAACAGTATCAGATTACTGAAAACAACCAGTTACCGACGATTGGTGCCAGTGGTAGCGTATTGCGCCAGGACACCATGAATTCCCAGAATCGTGGTGCAGTGACGACTTATAATGTTGGACTGGGTGTAACTGCGTATGAACTGGATTTCTGGGGACGTGTCCGCAGCTTGCGTGACAATGCGCTAGATAGTTTCCTGGCAACCCAAAGTGCTCGAGATGCGACGCAAATTGCCTTGATTGGTCAGGTATCTCAGGCTTGGCTCAGCTACTCGTTTGCCAATGCCAATCTGGCTTTGGCTGAACAAACGCTGAAAGCCCAGCTTGAATCTTTCAATCTGAACAAGAAACGTTTTGATGTCGGGATTGATAGTGAGCTTCCAGTGCGTCAGGCACAAATCTCGGTTGAAACAGCACGTAATGATGTTGCGAATTACCGCACCCAGGTGGCACAGGCACAAAACCTGTTAAACCTGCTGGTCGGTCAGCAAGTGCCTGCGAATTTATTACCAGCACAACGCGTGACCCGCATCACTTCAAATACTGCATTGGGTTCAGGCTTGCCAAGTGATCTANNAGTCTGGATATTCCAATTTTTGATTGGGGTACCCGTCAGGCCAATATCCGTATTTCTGAAACCGATCAGCAAATTGCCTTGTCAGATTACGAAAAGTCGATTCAGACTGCTTTCCGTGAAGTGAATGATGCTTTGGCGGTACGTCAGAATATTGGTGATCGTCTTGCAGCTCAGCGCCGCCTGGTCGAAGCAACCAACACCACCTATCGCTTGTCGCAAGCACGTTTCCGTGCCGGGATTGATAGCTATCTGACTGTACTGGATGCACAGCGTGCGTCTTATGCAGCAGAACAAGGTTTGTTATTGCTTGAACAGGCCAATCTGAACAATCAGGTTGAAGTCTACAAAACCCTGGGNNNNTAAATTCCAGACAGATCAGGAAAAGCTCACTTCGGTGGGCTTTTTTTATTGCATTTTCAAGGCAGTTTTCCTATTGTCATAGACCAGCGATTTATTTAGAAAACATGCACATGTTACTTAGCAATCTGGAATCTGTCCCGGGACATACCATTCGCCAGCAAATTGATGTGGTGTATGGCAGTACTGTACGCAGCAAACATGTCGGACGTGACTTACTGGCCGGTCTGAAAAATATTGTCGGTGGTGAGCTCACCGCCTATACCGAACTGCTGGAAGAATCCCGCCAGGAAGCCATGAACCGCATGATTGAAAAAGCCCGCAGCATGGGTGCCAATGCAATTGTCGGCATTCGTTTCTCGACCTCTAATATTGCCCAAGGTGCTTCTGAACTCTTTGTTTATGGGACAGCCGTAGTCGTTGATCCGATCATGCCGAAATTGCCCGACCCTTTTCCGCAGGCAGATTAAAGCATGGATGGTTTAATTCTCCAGATCATCATTTTTGCCATTCTGTTTAGTGTCGGTTTCGGCTTTGGTCGTTATAACGAACGTAAACATTTTCGTTATCTGGATGAACAGGAACAACGTCTGGCATATATCCGAGTGAACAATAGCCGCTTCGCTGTGTCTGAATATTCCGGACAGATGATCAGCAGCAATGTGGTCATTTCCCATGATTATTTTAAATATGCGATTGCCAATGTGCAGAATATGCTGGGTGGTCGTCTGACCAGCTATGAAAGTGTAGTAGAACGTGCAAGACGTGAAGCGATTGTACGTTTAAAACTCGAAGCCGAAAAAATCGGGGCGACTCAGATTATGGGTATTCGGCTCAGCACCACTGAACTCGGTATGCAAGGTGGCATGGTGGAAGTCTTTGCTTATGGCACTGCAATCCAACAACCCGCTCAATCCGTTTAAACATCGGTTCAAAAAAAAATTTATCGAGAGGATCACGCCTGCTGCGCGATCCGCGCAGTCAAATTGCTCAACTCGAATCANNTCTATAAAAACGGCACTTCAATCCCGTCTGTATTTCTTTATTATTTTCCCAGCCATCATTGGATTTTATCTGGTTTTACAGACAGTCACCCCTTTGAGCTGGTCAAGCTGCCTCTTGATCAGCTGGAATATCGCGATTTACGCTTATTTATTATTGACCATAAAAAAACTCTGGCGTATTGATCATGCTCATATTCTGCAACGCGCCATGCAACAGGATGCCAGCAAATGGATCATTCTGTTTCTGGTGATCATCACCCTGATCATGTGTTTTATAGCGATTATTATTGAAATTAATCACTTACCCAAAGATACCACCATCCGAACCGGTCATTTAATCTTGTCAGTTCTGACCATTATTTCAGCCTGGTTCTTGATGCATACGATTTTTGCAATTCATTATGCACATGACTTTTATTTGGCGCTCGACAAACAGCAACAAGGTGGACTGGATTTCCCCAATACCACCAGACCGACTTATCCGGACTTTCTATATTTTAGTTATATTATCGGGACTTCTGCGCAAACTGCAGATGTATCCATTACTTGCCAATCCATGCGGGTTCTCAATACCCTACATTTGCTTTTGGCCTACGGATTCAATACCACCATTCTGGCCATCAGCATTAATGTGACGGCAAACTTTATCAGTAATTAAGCTGGGTTTCTTAGATAGTGGCAGTACACTGAAAATGGCGATCTACCGCCCAAATGACTACCACCACCCAGGTGTATACATGACCAGCTTTTAAATTAGGTCAATCACACTTTTTGATTGCTTCAAGCGGTGAGACCCTTACGCAATTCATCTTCGACAATGCTGAGTTCAATTTCACTAAATTTACGAATCTCACCTTCAGCATGCTTTTCTAGCATGCCACCCAGCAAAGGTACTTTGACTTTGACTGTCCAGTTTAATTGAAACTGGATCTGGTCTTCATCTCCGGTAACTGCACGCTGACAGATGGCTTCGATCGGCAAGTTCGCACCGAGTTGTACCGTCGAAGTCATTTCATTCAGATCGCTGACATCGGTACGCTGCAAACGGAAGGCATCTTTGAGTAATTTTTTTGCGATATCCGGAATATTAACATCCAGATTATAAGCGCGTTTCAGGGTATACATATGCCCCTGCTTTTCCGAAACAAGGATTTCCAAGTTTTGCGCAGGAATTCGATGGCAAACTGCCTCATGCAAACGAATATCATTGGCCAAACGCTTAAATTCATCAATAGACACGCCATTGATAATTGCTTTCACGGTGAACTGATGTGCCATGCTATTTTTTCCTTATTTTTATTACGATATTCGCCTATGCCACTCTCGGCTGATGCGAATAAAAATCAGATACAGAGATGACTCTGCAATTTATATCAACTTTATAGCGGATGTCATTATTCTTTTATCGGGAAATGCCGGCAGCCCGGTCAATGTTTGCAACATAGTTTTACTGAAAGCTGTGCCTGTCCACAGCTGATCTGTAGCTGCGCTTCGCCATAATAAATCACGGCATGAAACTCATCGGCACCATCATCTAGACCGGAAACATAGTATTCAGTTCCAGCTGGGAAAGCCTGCAGCCAGTCAGCCTTATAAAAATCCGAGACCGAATCAAACTGCAAATACAGTTCAGGCTCAGCTTCGATCTTCATCGCCAGTGCAATAAACTTCTGTAATTGTGCTTGATGAAAATCAATGATCATAGCGCTCCTGCCTTTTTAGTCCGGATCATTGTTCGCCAGACTTCGTACATTTTAAATGACTATTTCAAGAATAGGATTCACGAGTCTTGAGGTTTTTCTAGCGCAAGATTATGGCTTGAAGGAGATAAATTATATGGGCTATTTCCGCCAAGCGGCAGAAAAAATCTGAGCTAAGGCATGAGATACCTTTTCTGAATTGCAATGGCTTAAGTACGTAGTCTGAGATCTTCAATCGTAGAAAATGACTGAAAGTGGTGTTCTAAGCACAGTCAGAATGCAAAAGTTCCCTACGAATTTCATGCCGGTGCTCTTCTCCAAAACGGTCGACATGTGCATAGAATACGCCATAGCGACCGACATAATATTCCAGTGACTGATCATAAAAATTCCAGAAAATAGACCATTCGCCTAAATCCATCTGACGAATCTGGGTACCACTGTGCATCGGCATTTTTTGTAATAGTTCTTGCTGTAACTGTTCGGCCTGTGCCCGATTCTCAATATGCACCTGCCGTTGAAAGAATAGCTGTGCCACATCGTCAAACAGTTCCAGTTCATAAGCATCCACCAGATGTACTTGCTGCTCTTGCTCGATGACCTCTTGTTCTGTCATGCTAGAAATCTGTGCTGGTTTTTCTGGACGCTGACACACCAGATGGCGCTGAGCTTTATAGATCTTTCTGCCTACGATCCAGGCAGCATTCAACATGAATAAAACACATAACAAGAGCAGTAATTTCAGCATGGTTGATGATCTCATATGACTAATTTTATTTTTATGGTTATAGGATCAAGATTCATTTGAATAGTCCCTTTTGACTCAGCATACGTCTATTTTTTATACAGTGCAAACTTGAGGC
>DFCG01000145.1:8873-9090 GCA_002367455.1 Acinetobacter sp. UBA3060
ATTCTCAAAAAACTACAATATTGTTCTGTTTTTTACCCTCTTCTTTTTTATCCAATAAACCTTCCCTATAAATGTTCGAGAAAATGAATAATATTATGATTCGTGAAGGGAAGGTCGAAGATATACCTCAAATTATTCAGGTCATTCATGACAGCATTCAGTCCTGTGTACTGGATCATCAGCGTGAAGAAAGCAAAATTCAAACCTGGCTAGAAAA